>CAMBDN010000104.1 GCA_945865355.1 Legionella genomosp. 1 | reverse complement strand
CGCTTTAGACCACTTTTTTTATACTCCCTGAATAACTCCCGCCAATAATTGTCCTTCTCAGTCATAAAATACTCCAAATAGTTAAGGAGTCGTAATATTGAAGGATTTTATAATCTCATGGCAGGTGTATTTCACCGATCGCTTACATTGATACTGTGTCAGCGCAAATCAAGATGCTTCATAGTATCCAGCGTTACTCACACGCTTATGATGCACGAATAGTAATGAACAATTTTGTAAAATAATAATTAGGCAGATATAAACCATATTTTTATCTCAAAGCATTTTTTCTAACGCGTCTAATCGTCGCTTTATGTCTGCTACCATTTCCTTTTCTACTTGACCTTCCTTTCTCCATACTTCTTCTATAAGAGGGATGGCCTCTTCAGTTTTTCCATCGACTAATAATTGATCAATATACTTATTCATTTTATTCTCCTTCAATGGTGACGTAGCGTGATTACGCATTTTCTAATAATTCAGACATTCTCTGGTTAAGATCGATAATTACTATAGCGTTACTATAATCTTTTATCGTTCCTAACAAAGTTTTTGCCTGCCCAGGAGTAATCTCCTGATTTCCTAATGCTCTGAAAACCTCTGTACTCATTGGGAGTAATGAGTCAGCATTTTTAATATCACTCGGGAATTTCAAATTCACAAAAGCATCATCCTTATCTCCATAGAGCCGTGGAATCAACTTAGAGGCTATCCATTTGCGCGTATCAATCCTAAGCCTAGAGCGAGCTATAAACTCACCATTGCAAACACGCACACCTTGGTCGTTAATTATTTCATCCTGTGTTGAATCGTCAGCAATATCTATAATTTCATCAACCAATGTTTCAATTTGAGATATTTTTGCTTGCGCGTATTGGGTGTAAAATTCAGGATATTTATAACGCCATTTGTTGATGGTAGTTTTATCTGGCATATCATCATACATAGAACAAAGCCGTTTCAATCCCACTTCATGAGTGGCTACCCGTTCGCAGATTAGGTTTGCTAATTCTTGATTATAAATCGTTGGTCTTCCAACTTTCTTATTCACATCCATGATTGATACTCCTTTTTAAGAAAACCCTATTTGCTATTTAATATGGAAAACTCAATAAACTGCTTAGCTTTATGGCCAGGTTTACCCAAGTATTGAAATGATTGTCTATCAAACCATAATGCAATTTTCCCTTCCCATTCTCCATTGCGCTGTTTATCACACCGCCAAATACAATCGCACTCTTCAAGCTTTGCAGATTGTTTTGAATCGAGTGGCACTCCATTTAATTCCATTTGAACGATTTCTTCCTTTGCTTTGTTGCGCCATACTGTAAAACAACTGTCTGCTAAATCAGTTGTAGCGCCGGTACCTTTAACATCTAATTTTGATGGCATTTGAGTTTCATCATTTGATTTACGGGGATGAACCACTATATGAACATGGCAATTATACTGATTTTTGAAATCACAAATTTTCTCGATAAATACTTTTTGTGCTTTATAATCCTCTTCGTCTATCCCACATTTCATGAAAGAGTCAATTACAAACACATCGATGCCGTAACGTTGGTGCGCATATAAGAACACTTCCAGCAAGCGATCTGACTTTGTTGTACCCACTAGATCAAATAACCACAATTTATCCTCGTACCATTCATGAATTGCGCGAATATAATTTTCGGTTGGTTCAGCAAGACCAGCCGCTTGGCGCGTTAACCGCCCTAATAATTTTTTAGGTTTAATTTCAAGGCTAGCAATACAGACTCTTGCACCTTGTTGCATTGAAGACAAAATAATATGCCCTAATAATTGAGACTTCCCATGGCCATTTATACCAGTCCAAATTGAAAGCTCAGTAAGTCGAAAAAGAATTTTACCTTGTGCATATTGCCATGGTGGCTTATATCCAATCAGAGCACCTTCTTTCGGATAAAACTCATCAATAACCTGATCTACGTATGATCTGGCTGGTTTCAACTCCTCAGGGTCGAGTGTACGTGCCTCTTCAAAACATTTTTGAATCTTCTCTTTGCTGATACCTTTCTCTAAACACTCATTGGCATCCTTATATGGTAACGTCACAATACGGCAACGATGACGCCCTAATCGTTCTATTAATTCCTCTGTAGCTATCTGACCTTCTTTATCGTTATCAAGACAAAGAAAGATTTCGTCAAATACTGCTAATCGATCAAATTCATATTCTAGCCATTTTTGCTTATTCCCTCTCCCCCCACCAAAAGGAACAGAAAGCGAGGGAAAGCCGTATTGATACAAAGACATGCAATCAAGCTCACCCTCAGTTAAAGTAACTTTTCTTGTATTGACAGGTAACGCCTGCCAACCGAATAAACAAGGCTCACAGTTGGGTTCAACATAGATTTGTTTTTTGCCATCGATACGGTCTAATGCAAGGCTCTTCAAAAAAATTAATTCTTTATTACGCAAATAATAAAAAATTATTTTTTTACCTTGCTCCCCCACCTCAAACGCTTGGATTGTTTCAACGGTCAATTTTCTTTCATTAACGAGGTAATTCATGACTGGTGATTGACGAGCCGCAGGCGTTACTTTTTTTATTGACGGTCTAGTAAAGTTTTTTTGTTGATGACCATGAAAGATAGGCTGACCCACGCCCAGATATTGTTGTGCCTCCTTTAACGCAGCCATGGGCGAAATATTGCGGTTTAATGCCCACAGATCAATCAAGTCTCCGCTATCACCTGTAGCAAAGTCACACCAAATACCACTTTTCTCACCAGTGAGATGTAATTTTAAAGATTTTCCGGATCCTCCATCAATACTGCCTACACACCATTCCTGACCTTCTCTTTTACCTTGTGGCAATAAATACCGTGCTACATCTTCAGCACGTTGCGCTAATACTCCTGATACTTGTTTAAAATTATTCAAAACCTACCCCCGCCATTATATTTGTTTTATCGAATGATTTTTTTTGCTGAGAAAACTTTGCTGCATTTCTTAACCATGTATGGAATGCCATCCCCCAATCAGCAAACTGATTTCCTTTGGCTATATGATGTTCCTTGAAGTGCTCAAATTCAGAATCAATATCTAGGCTTAAACTATTTGCCTTTTCTCGGTGTGATTCATTTATCATAAACTCTTGAGGAAAAGTCTTTTTTCCAGTTTTAAACCGTAATTTTTTGTTGGCAGATGATGTATATTTCTTGATGTTATTACTGATGTTATTAGGGGGGCTATCAGCACTAGGTGTCTGGGCTAGTAGCTCTGGGTAGGTGGTGCTATTAGACACTAGGTGCTGTGAGCCCTCAGTGCCATCAGCACTGGGTATTGTTAATTCATAATGATTATTAGAGCCTGTAGAACGTAATATTTTTACTAAATATTTATTCTCTAATGATTTTAGATTGCGCTTAACTGAATCTGTCGACATGCCACAATCTCTTGAAAGTGACTGATGGGAAGGGAAGCAATTTATTTTATTACCGGCATAACTTGCCAGCATAACAAGCAATAGTCTTTCATAAGCATTTAACATAAATGGACATGAATGTTCCTTTCGTAAAAACCTATCAACGATGATCTGAGCTTGCATCATTGACTATCTCTTAAGTTTTTAACCCCAATAAAAAAATCCCGCATAATTTCTTTGCTAGACTTTTCTTCGGAATAACAATCAGATTTCATCTTTTCAGTGAGTAAAACTAATTCTAGTCGGACACAAAAATCATGATTAGAACATGGTGTATTTTTCATTTTACCCCCCTTCCAACAGCTTGTCTTCTGTTATTAAATCAATGGCCTGTAGCAAGAAAAAACTTATATGCTTGGAATCTTGATTAGTCTGACTATCGTTAGTACCATAGCATTGGTTTATATTATCAAGAGCCCCTTGGGTCGTTACAGCGACTTCAGGGCGTTTGTTTTTAAACTCCATGCTCTTTTCCCCCTACACCATTGTTTATTAACTGGCGTATGTCTTCTGCTCGCCAAACAGTGATACGAGGACCGAGCTTGACAGCTTTAGGAAAACGACCTGATTTGACTCCTGCCCACCAGGAAGATTTGCCGATAGGAATTATTGGAGGAGTGGGTGGATTACCTTTGGGGTTTCCAAGTATTTGTGATAAGCGCAAATAACCTGTTTGCGGTAGTTGATTCATTAAAAGTCACCTTTGTCTGTTGATGTTCCTGACAGTCTAAAAGCACTTCTTTTGATGAAATAGATGGAACTGTTTGGTGTGTTTTCAAAAAAACAGGGGGGTAGGTTTTTTATAGCCCAGAAAATACCAGACTACATGGGTTGGTAGGTTTTAAATTAAGTATTGCGCCCTCTACCTCCCTTTCTACCTTTTATAGTATTAATCACCATTGCTATTCGTTTTTTGGCATCCCCAGAAAATTTTGGATATAGTTTTTTTATTACTTTATCCGCATGCTTTTTAAAAGAGAGGTTTTCATTAGGATTATTTATAATAGCTCTGTAAGTGATATTTGCTGCGTCTAATTCCGGCGCATAGTTATCACTTTCTTCATCCATTTGGTGAGGATTCTTCTTAAGCTCCTCATAATTTGACTCCAATTTTTCATTTATAACCTGTAATGCTTGTATGGCTCGATCTTTTTCATCAAGTAATTCTATCGCATGCATATACAATGTTTGCCAATCAGCAATTTGAACGCCTAATGTATTCACGACTTCCAATAATTTTTCCGGCGAATTAAAACCTATCCTTTGTATCCAAGCTAAAAATTTCCCAGGAGTTATAGGATCAGATAGTTGGCCAGCATTTTTATAGCTCGATGCTAATTCTTTTATTTCTTCAAATTTTTTTACGAGGGGTGATAGATGGGAGTAGATTTTTATATCTTCCCACTTAACTTTTCGAGGATCTTTTCCAAGAATTAAAGTGATACCCTCATCAATAGACCAGAGCGCTTTTTTTCCATAATGGTTAAAATCAGCGTCATAATAGGACTGATGAAAGAAAAGTTTTTTTTCTTCTATTTCGCGTTCTTCTCTTTGCCTTAATATTTCTTCGTTATAAAGTTTTTCAATTTCCTCTGGCCCAAGCTTTAACAAATCTCGCCGTGCTTTTTCTTTAGAAATAGGTTTATAGGATGGCATTAATACAGTCTTTCCTAATTGGCTTAATGGAGGATGAATAATTGCTGGATTTACTCTTACAAGATAATCAATTTTTTTCATCAAATCATCAAAGTCCATCACATCGGTTTCCTTAAAATTATATATCTATTTATCATTTACTGCACGACTGATTGGGATTACATTACTAAGCTCTTGTGCAATCTGGTGCTTAACTAAATTCCCCCAATTCATCCAAGCATCCCTTTGTTCCTCTGCATAAACCGCTCGCTGATAAGTAGCAATCAACTTATTCAAAGGCTGATGATTTAACATCCTCTCAATCACATGAGGCTCTGTTTTCAAATATTCTCCCCATGCTGTAGCTGCTGATCTTCGGAGGTCATGTACACTAAAAGATGGCATATCAGCTAAAGGAGCATCTGAAGCCAATTTCTTTTTTACGCCCGTTGCCGTACCTCGTAACCGCGCAATAACACCGGTCAGAGTATCGGCGTGAATATGACCGCCGTCCCGATAATGCCCTGTGTCAAAAACAAACTGTGAATTACCCGATATGGGTAATAGTGATTGGATGATTTCAACTGCTAAATTAGAAAAATAGATAGTATGTGCTTGACGATTTTTCGTTCTCTCTGATGGTAACAACCAAAAACCCTCATCAAGATTTAATTCATCCCAGCGCATAGCGGCAATTTCACCGCGGCGTGCGCCAGTCAAAATTAAAAGTTTAATTGCACTTGTGGTCACAATCGACATTGCCGATATCTGCTCATCAGATTGAGTTGTATCACTGGATTGATCTAAGACCTGCCAGACTCTACGTAATTCATGTAAGGACAATACACGGTCGCGCGGTCTACTAGCGGTTGCTGCGAAATCTTTTGGCTTTAACAGGCGCGCAGGGTTTAGTTCAATAAAATGGCGGGTTAATGCGTAATCCATCATCAAGTTAAGCGTGGACAGAGCTTTGCGGGTTTCTTCTTTAATGCCCTTCCGAGTCATGGCATCCAGGGCCGTTGCTAAATGCGCTCGGGTTATATCTCGTGCAAGTATATTACCCAGTATTGTTTTCAGGTGAAGCCGCCAGCGGTCTTCATGGCGTTTAATCCATGTGGGGGTGACCCTACAGGTAATCTTTTCAAACTCAATCCAAGTATCAAATAAGACTTGCATAGTGATGGCTTGTGCATTAGCGACAATTGCAGCGGCTTTAGCAGTACGAGGGTCAATTCCGTTCTCTACCAATTTACGCAATTCAATTATTTTATTACGAGCCTCCTTCAAGCTAACATCCCTTAGTGTTCCAATCGGCATTCTGAATAACTGACGGTTGCCTGGTAAGCCAAAAGAAAACAACCAACTTTTAGAACCACTTGGACGTACACGCAAGAACAGTCCGTTTCCATCATGAATTCTGTACTCTTTATCGCGTGGGAGTGCTTTTTCTACGGCTTTTGCGGTCAGTTTACTCATGAAAACACGCTCTTTTCAGGCTTTTAAATTGTGCAACGCAGCGTTGCATAATTGTGCAAGCGGCGTCTGCACAATTGAATAGTTTGAATTCGGGAGTCAGTGAATCCCGAATTTGAAATAGAATGCTCATATTCATCATTGATCACGCTTCTCCTGCGATTCCATTTTCTCTGTAATCGCTTTAATCTCTTTATCAAAATCAGATTCAAAAAGACGATCTTGAATGATACGATATTTCTCAAACTCACTCTCAGCATGATCTTTCGCGATTTTTGCACTAATTTTTCCTGTATTCTGCAATACATCACGTTCATCAAACTCAAGAAATTTGTCTAATCGTGTGGCCCAGTCTTCCATCGTCATAGGAATTTTCCGTTTGGCACGATTTTCTGCTAATTCCAAATAGGCATTGACGATACGGCCAAGAGACTCTAATTCTTCTGCTGTCAGGTAGTTTTTTGCAACAGGCACATCAGTTTTAAGAATTTTTCCATTTGGACTATGTTCCCAACTCGTGAGTCCCATACATGGTTTGTTGCTGTCTGCGCGTTCGAGCACGAGTTCTGATGCCGTGTGACCGTGAATGGCATAATGTAGTTTATTTTGTACTTTAGCGAAAAAGTCTCGTGTCGTTGGTGCATTTTTATTGTAATCAGCACTGGTTGCGTAAATATCGGTGATTTTTTGATAAAAACGACGTTCACTCAGACGAATTTCTCTAATTTCTTCAAGCAACTGTTCAAAATAGTCTTCGCCAAGAAAGCTGCCATTTTCAAGCCGCTTTTTATCCAGAACAAAACCCTTGATTGCAAACTCACTCAAAATTTGAGTTGCCCATTGGCGAAATTGTGTAGCGCGCTTGGAGTTAACGCGATAACCAACGGATATGATGGCATCTAAGTTATAAAACTGAGTATTGTAATTCTTACCATCATTGGCAGTTGTTAGGAATTTCCTAATAACTGAATTTTGAACAAGCTCATTAGATTCAAAGATATTTTTAAGATGTTCATTGATGGTGGGAGTGGTTACATCAAATAACTCAGCCATCAGTTTTTGAGTTAACCAGATAGACCCCTCCTCATAGCGAACCTCAATCCCATTCTCACCTGATTGTTGGGTAAAAATAAGAAACTCAGCCGTACTATTACGAATAGTCAATTTGTTCCCTGGAAGTTTATTGCTCATACTATGGCCTCGTTATGACGTTATTAATAAATATTGTGGTGCCTACACTGGTGACTACAAATTTATGGATTTAGGTGTATTGTATTGGACGACAATAGACAAAGCAACTGGGAATAAACTATATTTTATAAGGAATTTAAGATTTTACGGGACAACGATGGATTTAATGTTTTGCGCCTCCTAAGGGGCAGGTCGCAAGTTCGAATCTTGCCTGGGACACCAATATAATCAATAAGTTACAATAAATACCACGGCTAAAAACAGATTTTCAGGGTGCGGTCAGGGTGCAATTTGAATGTGTCATCATAGTTGGAAATATAAAGTCATAGCTCATGGTGTAGCGAATGATAAAACCAACTCCATACAAAACAATAAAGTTATTGCTATACTTCACTCCAGATGAGTTGGAGTGATTAATATGACTAACATTGTTATTCGCGACGCTCTAATTGGTGATGCTGACGAAATCAGTCATCTTATTATTCAGACGTTGCGAGAGATAAATGCAAAAGACTATCCCACCGCTGTCATTGAAGAAGTAATCAAGAGCTTCTCTCCCGCTCAGGTAGTTGTACGTATAAAGCAAAGACATGTTTTTGTTGTGATCATAGAGGAATGCATCATAGGTACGGCCAGTCTTGAAGATAATGTAGTGCGGTCAGTTTTTATATTGCCGAGTAATCAGGGCCAACATATCGGATGTATGTTAATGAGTCATTTAGAAAAAATAGCAAAAGAAAAGAATATTCACATCCTCACTGTACCCTCTTCGATTACCGCAGAAGGATTTTATCAAAAACTTGGATAT
>CAMBDN010000103.1 GCA_945865355.1 Legionella genomosp. 1 | reverse complement strand
TATTTATATTTATGATGATCACCCTGCTCACATTCGGCCTATCGATAAATGAAGCCTCAGCAAAGCGCTTTGGAGGTGGCGGTGGTTTTGGTATGATGCGCTCGAAAAGTCTCTTCAATCAATCAGCTCGAGTTAAACGAACACCTACTGCATCAAATCCAGCCAAGAGCAGCCGATGGCGTGGAGCCCTGTCTGGACTATTGTTAGGTAGCTTATTGACGAGTTTGTTCATGGGACATGGTTTAGGTGGCGCGCTTTTCTCTTGGTTCTTCATCGGGATAATCATCTATCTGGTTATCAATTTCGTTCGACGAAGAACTCAGACCAACCCTCGGTAACAACTAGCGCCTTGCGCGCGATTCCTAGATCCCGTGGTCAAAGCCGCGGGAAGTCGGGAAGTATATTTCCCCTGTTTTGCGTAAGTCCTGTTCTACGTTACACATCAGCAAAGGAGTGACTGGGATTATTGTAGCCTATTATCGCAGGCTTTTCTTGCACAGCCTGCATGGCTGTGATCACTAGCTGTAATTTAGTGCGGCCATTGTATTCGTTAATCCCCAGTTTATAGGCAGCATGCAAGTGACGAGCACGGTGATTAGGCCACAATTTAAGATCCACATTAAATGCAATAGCATCAACTGCATGCCCACCTTGCTCGTGCTGCAATGTTAATTTTAAATGATTTTGACCCACTATACGTTGCTCAAGTATTTCAAAAAGATTATCAAAAGCAGGCTCTGGAAACTGTTGTCCCCAGGGTCCTGCCTCTTGTAACAAGTTAGCTAGCTCTAGGGTAAGTTCATCTGCCTGCAAAGGCCCGTCACTTAAAAGCTCCCCCTCGCATTGTGATAAATTGATATGCTTCTCAACTTCAACCAATAGTGCTTGTTGAAAAGGAAGGAATGCTGTTGGGTGCAAACTTAGACCTGCAGCCATTGCATGCCCCCCAAATTTAGTAATTAACCCTGGATTATCCTTGTCAATTGCAGCCAAAACGTCGCGAATATTCAAGCCAGCAATGGAGCGCGCAGATCCTTTAAACTCATTTGGACCAACCGCTGCAAATGCAATAACTGGGCGATGATAACGCTCTTTTAAGCGCCCTGCTAAAATACCAATGACCCCTTGAGGCCATGATTCATCAACCAAACACAAAGCAAGTGGCAGCTGTTTTACTTTAAGATCTTTGTTGACAGCTAAATGATCTAAAGCCTGCATTGCTTGTTCTTTCATTTCTGTTTCAATTCTTCGACGTTCAATATTTAACGCATCCAGATGACTTGCTAAAGCGCGTGCTTTTTCAAGATCATCACAGAGTAAACATTCAATACCTAGGGACATATCATCAAGCCGCCCTGCTGCATTTAACCGAGGTGCAACCGCAAATCCTATATCGCTTTCCCTTAGTATTTCGCACTTCCTGCCAGAGACCTCAATGAGCGCTCGAATCCCCGGCCGACATAGACCTTGACGGATTCGTTGTAAGCCTTGATTAATTAAAATACGATTATTTTGATCCAGCGCCACAACATCCGCAACCGTTCCAAATGTAACTAAGTCTAAAAATTGAGCCATATTCGGCTCCGGTATATTTTGAGATCTAAACCACCCACTACGACTTAATTGTCGACGCAAAGCTAGCATCACATAAAAAATAACGCCTACCCCAGCAATGGATTTACTTAAAAATTTATCACCCGATTGATTTGGATTAACGATGACACAAGCTTTTGGCAAAACTTCCGCAGGCAAATGATGATCAGTGATTAAAACATCAATTCCAGCCTCATTGGCTGCATCAACCCCATCGATGCTTGCTATGCCATTATCAACAGTAATAATAAGTTGTGGATTCCCCGTTTTAGCGACTTCAACAATTGCCGGCGTCAAGCCATAACCAAACTCAAAACGATTAGGCACTAAAAAATCAACATGTAATGCACCCATCGCTCTTAGTGCAGAAACGGCTAATGCCGTCGATGTTGCGCCATCCGCATCAAAATCACCAATGATGAGCATTCGTTGCTGTGCAGAAATCGCCTGTTCCAAGCGGTTAGCCGCTTTGTCGATATCGGTCAATGATGTAAACGGTAACAATGCCTGCAATCGTTTATCTAATTGTCCTTCAGAATCTATTCCTCGAGCTGCAAATATACGCTGAAGAACAGGAGGATAAGCACCAAGTGTGGGTAAGATCGCTGGCAAAGCACGCTTTTTAATCAGCATTGATAGTTTCCCTTTTGAATAGCCCTCTAAAGCGCGACCACCAGGTGTTTGGCTGGCTTTGATAAGCGACATTATTCCAATACCAACGAACGGTATGTTGTTGTAAATGTGTATTTAAAGCCGTCTGTTGCATTGGACTTAGCTGATTGCACAATAACAAAACATTTTTGGAGTAAGCGGCAGAAGCCGCATAAATACTCACCGTTGTGGACAATAAATTTGCCAATTTGACGAGGCCTGGATCAAAGCAAACAAAAGGCTTTTGTGTTCGATTTTCTGGGGCACCGTTGCCCCAGATCCAAATACCATTAATGTCATAACATTTATCACGATCTTTATTTAATGGGTGCGAGCTAAAATACATTTGATTTTCAGTGATAAATCGCTGCCAGTATAATGTAGAATCGAGTGCCCGCAATTCTGGCATCATCGATTGATGATGCAGCGTGCTCACCCCCTTAGCAACAATTAGGGGTTTTCCATCGCACCGTAGAAGCCAAATATGAGCATCATGGTAATACGTGTCCATGAAATCTGCCGCTACAAAATCACTAAATGCGGCAAACCACCGTTGTGACTCCTGCTCAGATAATTGCAGCTCATGACCACTGGCAATAATCATCGCATCATTATGCGTCGCCTGCCAATGTATAGGAGAGACGATTAACCACTGCCCCTCTAATCCATGATAACGTCGTAATAAATCAGCCAGGGGTGGGTAATCCTTTGAATATCCCAAACAAGCAGATATATTTTGATAAAAATGGCCATGATGTGGGATAAGCACATGCGCATCTGGCAACTTATCTATCTCGCCATTAATAACAATATCCATATTAAACGAGCCCATCTCGCCGAAAGAGCAATTTCAAGTTTCGCAAGGCTTGACGCGTACGCTGTGTATTTTCTATAAGGCCAAAGCGCACAAAACCATCCCCCAACTGGCCAAAGCCGATACCGGGCGAAACGGCTACGTGTGCTTCTTTCAATAAATATTTACTAAATTCCAGCGAACCTAAGTGACTATACAAAGCAGGGATTGGTGCCCAAACAAACATGGTCGCTTTTGGCCTAGTAACAGGCCACCCCAAGTCATTCAAACCATCACACAAGACATTACGTCGCTGTTCATAAAGGTTGCGTATCTCATGCACACAATCATCGGGACCTTCTAAAGCAGCAATTGCTGCAACTTGGATTGGGGTAAACGTACCATAATCCAGGTATGATTTAATACGCGTTAAGGCCGCAACTAATTCTTCATTTCCACAAGCAAAGCCAACGCGCCAACCTGGCATATTGTATGATTTAGACAATGAATACGTTTCAATTGCGATATCGATAGCACCTGGTACTTGCAAAATTGAAGGGGCTTTGTAGCCATCAAAAACAATATCCGCATACGCTAAATCGTGAATAACCCATATTTCATGCCGTTTTGCTAACGCAATAATTTCTTCAAAAAAAGCATATTCCACGCAATGAGTGCTCGGGTTAGCAGGAAAATTAATGACGATAGCCTTCGGTTTTGGCCAAACTTGTGAAATGGCTTGTTCAAGTGCGACCAAAAATTGAGCCTCATCGATCAAAGGAACTTGCTTGACGTTGGCCCCTGCAATCACAAATCCGTAGGTATGGATTGGATAGGCTGGATCAGGAACAAGAACCGTATCACCCGGCCCAGAAATAGCCAAAGCCAGATGCGCCAACCCTTCCTTCGAGCCGATGGTCGTTAGCACCTGTGTTTCACTATTTAATTTAATATCATAGTTTCGTTCATACCATGAGGCCATTGCACGACGTAACCTGGGTATTCCCTTGGACATGGAGTAACGATGAGTGTCAGGACGCTCAGCTGTTTCAAGTAATTTATCAACGATATGTTTTGGCGTGGGTTGATCCGGATTTCCCATCCCAAAATCAATAATATCCTCGCCTCGCGCCCGCGCTTCTGCTTTCAGCTGATTTAGTGTATTAAATACATAAGGTGGGAGACGCTTAATTCGTTCAAACTGGCTCATGTTGTTAACCCCTGTGATACAATGGTGAGCAGTATAAATTATCAAGTTGTCAAACACCATGCATATCCAATTAGAACCTGCTGATAACAATGCGATTCGCTCATATACAACAACACATATAACTGCCGGCAACTCGTCTTATCAAAATAGTGTCATTATCCATAGGGATACTATCATTTCCCCATGGCATATCCATTCGCTACAAGAATTAGATGAAAAAAATCTAGAGAAAGCGCTTCAACTAAATCCGGAAATCATTATTATTGGACACCAACAACCAGGTACATTAATCCCCATAACCATCATGGCGTACTTATCAAAACAACGAGTAGGCATCGAATGCATGTCAATAGGAGCCGCCAGTCGCACCTTCAATGTGCTATTAAGTGAGCAGCGCCGTGTTGTTGCAGGGATAATTTTTGCAAAACCTTCCGATTTATAATTTATTGATGACACCATTTGATGGCTATCTCATCATTGGACGAAATATGTCTTTCCGTTTAAACGTGGGAAATAATTACAAGAATCAAACCTGCCGCCGTGCCTCTAAAACGTTAGGAACTTGTCCGAGCTTACTGAGTAACCTTGATAAACTATTTAAGCCATCTATTTCAACAGTAAGCGTTATGTAGCTTGTGTTCTCTGGTTTGTTCGTTTTAGTTTGCAAAGAAAAGACATGCGCTCGCTCATTAGAAAGCAGCGCGGTAATGTCGCGTAAAAGACCTGAGCGGTCAAACGCCTTGATTAATATATCAACCACATACTGCTCACGGGTGGCAACCCCCCAACTGACCGCTAAAAAACGCTGTCGCTGACGTTCTGCTGCATGCAGAATATTGGAGCAATCCTGTCGATGAACAGATACACCGCGTCCCAACGTAATATAACCAATCACCTGATCACCCGGTACTGGCTGACAACAGCGTGCCATGTGGGTCAATAAATTACCGACCCCTTCAATACGAAGATCACTTCCCGAAACCTCTGGTTTATGATGTGGTTTAACAAAATTTTGTATAATATCTTCTGTAGATTCGGCTGATGTTGGTGTTATTCGGCTCAAAACCTGCCCGATCTTAATATCTCCACGACCAATTGCTGCAAGCAAGTCATCAAGACGCTTAAAATTAAGCGCGAGCACCACATCATGTAATCGGTCAACTTTGATACCTAAGGTTTTTAATTCCTTATCGATCAACTCATGACCTTCTTCTTTATTCTTATCATAGTCTTGCATCTTGAACCAATGCAAAACCTTAGCTTTAGCGCGAGATGTTTTTAAGTAATTTAAATGAGGGTTAATCCAGTCACGTGATGGCTTCGTTTCCTTACCCGTTAATACTTCAACTTTATCACCTGTTTTTAAGGCATAAGTCAACGGCACAATATGTCCATTAACCTTAGCGCCACGGCAGCGATGCCCAATCTCACTATGCACATGGTATGCAAAATCAAGTGGAGTGACTCCTTGTGGTAAATCAAGGACGTCTCCATCCGGCGTGAACACATAAACCCTATCTTCAAGAAACTCCGCCTCGATCGACTCGGAAACCCCTTTATTTGTAGCCATTTCACGGTGCCACGCTAATACTTCTCGTAACCATTCGATTTTACGTTCATGACTTTCTTTATGCTGAACCCCACCTTCCTTGTATTTCCAATGTGCGGCCACACCCATTTCTGCCTGATCATGCATTTGGAAAGTACGAATCTGCACTTCAAAAACCCGGTCCTCTGGACCTACAACTGCTGTATGTAACGATTGATACCCATTCAGCTTGGGGTTAATAACATAATCATCAAACTCGTCACTGACCTGACGCCATAGGGAATGCACTAGACCTAACACTTCGTAGCATTGTTCTGTCGTTTCTACTAAGATCCGCACTGCTGTAGCATCATAAATTTCTTCTAGAGCAACGTTTTTACGAATCATTTTCCGATAGATACTGTGAATATGTTTAGAACGTCCATAGACGGCAAAACGTTCAACGACCATAGACTTCATATGTTGATTTAATATATCAACAATTAAATTAACATAACGATCTCTGTCCAGACGCTTGGCTTTTAATCCTTTAGCTATTGCTTTGTATTCATCAGGATACAGATGACGGAAAGCTAAATCTTCCATTTCCCATTTGATAGCACCAATCCCTAACCGATTAGCAAGAGGGGCGTATATTTCCATCGCTTCTCTTGCAATCTGCCGACGCATTTCAGTTGGCATGGGCGAAGAGGTGCGCAATACACACAAGCGCTCCGCAAGCTTAATCAATACCACTCGCACATCATCAACCATTGCGAGCAACATTTTACGAACATTATCGATTTGGAGTTTATTTTGGGGATACTTGTCCAGTGCCTGTATATTGGCAATGGCACTCATTTTTTCAATCCCTTTAACTAGCCTTGCAATATTCTCGCCTAATTGTTCAGCAACATCTTCTAGAGACAACTCTGCATAATGAACACTGGGAAAAACAACGGCTGCTGCTAACGTTTCTTGGTCAACTTCCAGATCGGCTAAAATATCAGCCATGGCAAGACCTTGCTGCAAGCAAGACTCGCCCGTTTCCGTTGCATGTTCATGCCCAGCCAATTGACTTAAGGTGCATGCATTGCGGATCAATTCTAGGTCTTGAAAATATCCCTTACTGCCTAAATGATGAAGCCATTGCTCAACATCAATCGTTCCATCTGGTAAGAGGGGCGTCCCTTCCTTTACCTTGACCATAATTATCCCTTTTCAAATAAGGCAATTGACTCCACATGCGCTGTATGAGGAAACATATCCATTACCCCAGCTGCCACCATTCTAAATCCTTGTTGATTTACCAAAATATCAGCATCCCTGGCTAAAGTAGCTGGATTACACGATACATAAACAATACGTTGTGGATTAATTTTGTGAATGTTCTTCACAATCTCCATTGCCCCTGTCCGCGGTGGATCAAGAAGTACCTTTGATATCTTATGATGACTCAGAGCAGCAAGCGCTGATTCATCTTCCAAATTTGCACACAAGAACTCTGTATTTGTTAATCCGTTTGATTTTGCATTCATCCTCGCGCGCAACACCATCGCCGCACTCCCTTCTACCCCGATTACATGTGCACAATGCTTTGCCAAAGGTAATGAAAAATTACCCAAACCACAAAACAAATCAAGCACTGTATCTTGCGGCTCCAATGCCAGTAACTTTAGCGCTTGCTGCACCATCAGTCGATTTAATCCGGCGTTAACTTGGGTAAAATCAGTGGGGTGGAATTGCAAAGAAATATTATCTTCGGGTAACCGATAAGTTAATAAATGATTGCCATCCTCAGGATAAAACAAATATACACTATCAGCACCACCCGGTTGTAGAAAAACTCGAAAGTGAGTATCCCGGGCAAATTCCCTGATTTTTTCTTCATCATGTAAACTTAATGGCAATAAATTACGAAAAATCAACGCAACTTCATCATCGCCCGCTGCGACCTCAATTTGAGCAATCGTCTCAGGCGCGTCAAACGCGTCTAGCATCTGACGTAACCGAGCAATTTCCGTATCAATCCGCTCATTTAAAACGGGACATTGATTAATTTCTGTAATGTAGCGGGGGTTATTTTTTTCTCTAAAACCAACAAGCGTTGCTTGCTTTTTTTCAACATAACGCACACTTAAACGTGCTTTATTTCGATAATGCCAAAGCGAACTCGTTAATGGTTCCAATAAAGTATCTGGTTGATTGCGGCCTATGCGCTCTAACAAATCCAACAGCTTCTTTTGTTTTTCATAAATTTGCGTATCCCCATCAAGATGCTGCAACGAGCAACCGCCACAAAGTGAATAATGCGGGCAACGTGGCTCTACACGGTGCACAGACGACTCAGTAACAGACAATACTCGCCCTTCATCAAAATCCTTTTTTTTCCGAATATATTGAAAGGTTACTGTTTCATCAGGAAGAGCATTCTGGATAAATGTAGTCTTACCCTCTATACGCGCAATACCGCGCCCATCATGACTAAATTTTTCAATTCGAACCGTCATTGGCGTTGACGGGAGGCGCTGTTGCTTTCTACTCATTTTTCACCTGGTAATAATTACTCATCAAACCATGTCGTCCGGAGGGTATGCGTCGATTGAAGGGAGCGTTATGGACGATCACATCATCCGCTTCGTTCTTACGGGCTACCGTTCTACAGTACGAGTGTTTATAAATTAGATACAAAGGCGTCCACTTCCTTGATCGACAACTCCACAAACTCACCCCTTGCAAGCGATCGTGGCATATGAAGCTGACCATAACGAATCCGGATCAAACGGCTGACTTCTACACCTTGAGACTCCCATAAGCGACGAACCTCACGATTTCGCCCCTCACTCAAAGTAACATGGTACCAACCATTTGAACCCTCTCCCCC
>CAMBDN010000102.1 GCA_945865355.1 Legionella genomosp. 1 | reverse complement strand
TAGGCATCGAAAAAATAGCCATTAACATGTTAAGGGACAATGAGCCATTAGATAAAATTAGTCGATTTACTGGCTTGTCCCAAGACGACATAGCGAAACTTAAAAACAAATTTTAATTTTTTGTTTTTTTATAATTCGCTACACACAGGCCTCATTGCCGGCCCCTTCACCCCGCTAGGATATTTGCGGAGGATATTTTGTTAATAACGTCTCTGTTCGGTAACATGAATTATGAGGCAACGAATAGGTCCTTCGGTAACATTTATTTATGAGGCAACAGGTGTTTCCAAGGTAAAATCGGTGGGGGACGATCAACGTTTAATGCCCCGAATGAATCCATTCTTAAAAAATGGACAACTGAAGGAATGGCGAATACGTTTTCAAGCCAGTTAATCTGGTGTAACATGGGTTTTAAATCCCAATAAATAAAGTCATTATGCGATTAATCACTAAGCTTACAATTATAGCCAGCAGCATGCTTTTACTAGGCTGTATTTCTAAAGGGACTAACCCCGATGATCCACTTGAATCGATTAATCGCAAAACCCACAAATTTAATATGGCTTTTGACCACGTTCTCTTAAGACCTGCCGCAAAAGTTTATCATGCTGTCTTCCCTTCTTTTGTTCGTGCTGGAATTAATAATGCTTACAACAACGTGAACATGCTGCCAACAGTTGCTAACGATTTGCTACAAGCAAAATGGAATTATGCAATTAAAGACACATGGCGTTTTATTGCTAACTCTACCTTTGGTATTGCCGGTATCGTCGATGTAGCGAGCACCTGGAGTATGCCGCCGCACAGCAATGATTTAGGATTAACTTTCGCCCAATGGGGCGACAAAAAATCACCCTATATTGTCATTCCATTCCTAGGACCAAGTACCATACGTGATGGCATGGGGATGATGTTTGATTACGCGTTCTTCACACCCTACCCCTACATCAACTCAAATGCCGCCATCTATGGAATACTCGCATTACGCTATGTTGATCTCCGTTCACAAATGCTTGACACTGACCGTTTGTTGGACGAGGGCTTGGACAAATATACATTTATCCGCGAGGCCTATTTGCAACATCGTAACTACCTCATTACGGGAGAACAAGCAGAAAATGGCTCACTTTATGTAGGTGATGATGACGACAAAAAAGCACCTGCCGAGAAACCTGCAAATGGGACCCCTTCAAGATTCCCACTAACGACTGCAAAAAATGCTACATATAGCCCTCCTGCAGCCTGAAATTCCACCGAATACTGGGAACATCATCCGACTGTGCGCTAATAGCGGCGCTCAGTTGCACCTTATTCACCCGCTTGGATTCACCCTAGACGACAAACGAATGCGTCGTGCAGGACTCGATTATCATGAATGGGCTAGCATCATTCATTACCATGACGAACAAGAATTTATTGAAAATAACAGCTCGCGTCGAATTTTTGCCTGCTCTACCAAAGCACAGCAAAGCTATAGTGAAATAAAATATCAAGATGAAGATATGTTGTTATTTGGACCAGAGACTCGCGGCCTACCCCCTACGATTCGTGATCGCTACTCTAGTATTCGCATACCCATGCAAGCCACTAGCCGCAGTCTTAATTTATCCAATTCAGTGGCCATCATTCTCTTTGAAGCGTGGCGTCAACTAGGATTTAAGTAGCCACAAGAGACGCCAAGCAGCGTAAATAATCACCGGCAATATCTAACCCGGTTTCTGCCGTAATCTCCTTAATACACGTTGGGCTAGTGACATTAATTTCTGTTAGAAAATCACCAATTACATCAATTCCTACAAAATACAAGCCTTTGGCTCGCAGCGTAGGAGCAATTTCATTACATAGCCAACGGTCTCTGTCATTAATTGCAACAACCTTTCCTTGGGCACCAGCCGCCAAATTACCGCGCAATTCACCCGGTGAAGGAATACGAGCCAAGGCGAAAGGCACGGGCTCACCATTAATTAATAAAATTCGTTTATCCCCTGTATTACGAATCTCAGGGATGTATTGCTGCGCCATGATGCTTACATTTTGCCGCTGCGTTAATACTTCTAAAATCACTGATAAATTGCGCCCTTCATCATCGACATGAAAAACAGCGCTCCCACCCATCCCTTCAAGTGGTTTGAAAATTACATTCCGATGCTCTTGCCAAAATCCGCGTAACCGACTGATTTCACGGGTCACTAACGTCGGCGGGCAACATTGGGGGAAATTTAAAGTAAAAAATTTTTCATTCGCGTCACGCAAGCTTTGTGGCTTATTAGCTATCAATACCCCCTCTTTCTCAGCCAACTCCAACGCGTAAGTTGCATAAATGTATTCCATGTCAAAAGGTGGATCCTTACGCATTAGAATGATATCAAACGCAGTGAGTGGTTGCTCCCCTAATTGCGTGACATCTGCCCAATCATCTGTTGTCTTGTCATGCACCGTCAACGCATGCATATTGGCATAGGCATGCCCCTGCCGACAAAACAAATCTGATTGGGTAAAATACGCACACGACCAACCCAAGATCTGCGCACTTTTTATCATGGCTACTGTGGAGTCTTTATAAGGTTTTAAGGTATGTAATGGATCCATCAAAATGGCAAGTTTCATGATATTTACTCCCCCCCGATCGCCGCTATTTCACGGGCGGCCGCTAACGCTGCTAAACGTGCGATAACTCCGTAGGCATAAAATCGATTCGGTGAATCAACCACCGGCAAACCTTTGCAGGGAACATTACAAGCATGAGCAAAAGCCAATGGTTCAAAATGCATGCCAGGGGCATTGAGATTTTCATCCTTGCCACGGCCTTGATGTACGCGATAAAAACCACCAACAACGAACGAACCAATCATATAAACGACCGGTTCAGCCACCGCACCATCTGGCATGGTTTCAAAACTATGCACGCCCTCCTGCAATAAAATCTTAGTCACTTTTTGGCTGCCTTTACTAGCCGCCATACGAGTACGCTGTTTACGATTCAGTGCTAATAACTGAGCCCCTTCTTGCACCATCATGACACTCATGCCATAGGTACCATTATCTGCTTTCACTGCAACAAACGGCGTATCTTTTATGCCATAAGTTGCGTACTTATCACGAATCTTTGCCAATAGGCTATCTGCCTCTGCTGCCAATACTTCAATACCTGTTTGGGCCATAAAATCAACCCCATCCACAGCACTAAATAAAGGATTGATTAACCACGGGTCAATATTTACCAATTTAGCAAACTCACCAGCAACGTCTTCGAAAAACTGAAAATGACTGGATTTCAAGCGGGATGCCCAACCGAGTTTTGTCGTCGGTCGAATGCGTTGTTCTATCCCCTGCAAAATATCTGGAACACCGGTCGATAGATCATTATTCAATAACAATAAACAGGGTTTAAAATCAACCAACTCCAATTGTGTACCTACGCGCTTTAAGGGTTCAATCAATACCACTTCACCATTGCTAGCTATTAATTCGGTCGGCTCAGTTAGGGTAGGATCTAAGCTACCAATACGCACATAAAACCCCGCCTTGACAAAAATATCGCGCAGTACACTCAAGCTTTGTAAATAAAATTGGTTACGGGTATGACTTTCCGGCAAAAGTAGTATTTTTAAACAGCTGGGAAAACTACCAACCAAGGTAGATTGAGCCGCCTGAATACATAATGGCAAAAATTCAGGATTAAGATTATTAAAGCCCGCAGGAAACAAGTTAGTATCCACTGGAGCCAACTTAAATCCTGCATGTCGTAAATCAACGGATGAAGTAATCGGTGCCGGTGTTTCTAGCCACTGTTTACGAAACCAGGCTTCAATGATCGCCACTTGGTTTAAAATCACTTCTTCGACATGGTGCAAAGGACCTGCATGTGCTGTCGTCAAATGTGGGACTGGAACATCGATCAATTGCATATTGTTTCTCACAACAAATGTATCTTCGAATGTTACCGCAGGTTATAGCTTGAATGAAAGCATCCTCTGTTCGTGCTTTATCCCATTTTTCTGATATTATAAAAAGCTCAACAATACATGTATGCGAAAAACGACCATGTTGCCTGAATTAGCACAGCAATACAGCAATCAAATTCAGAATTTTTATTATCTTTTGATATTGGTCAATGCCATATTACATGTGATTTTTGCTGGCGCTGTCGCTCGGGACGCAGGAAATTTATACAAGCTAGGACACCGTCCCGCATTAGTTTCAGCCGCTTCCTGGGCTTTTGCAACACTGATTGGCGGCATTATTACCGCAGCCATTTATTGGTTTATCCACCACTCGACCCTAACCCGACCTTCCATTAGAGAACATCATCATGACTGATCATAAAGTAAACAATATTAGCGTGCACGAATTAAAAAAACGTCGGGATGCTAATCCCAAACTTTGTTTAATCGATGTTCGCGAAGATCACGAATGGCAAGAGCAACACATTCCTGGCGCCCTGCATATTCCTAAAGATCTGTTGGTCGAAAACATTGCAGCGAAAGTACCAGCACATGATCATCCCATCTATTTACACTGTCGTGGTGGCGTTCGCTCGCTTCATGCCGCAAATAGCTTGCTGTCAATGGGCTACAAAGAAGTTTACTCCATCGATGGCGGTATCATCGAATGGGAAAAATCTGGATACCCCATCGAGTAATTAAGCCTTGTAATCCACCACTCGAAGCATGGCAACCGGATCTTATCATCCCAATAGAAGAATTCAGCTTTTGAATACAATACTCCGTTTGAATTCGAATGTGCTGGTTGATTCTCATAGAACAGTGCCCAATAGAACGCGATAAAATTAGTCACAGATCATCGCCATAAAGCGCTGATTGCTGTTGAAGATGGATATCAAAAATCACCAATTAAATGGGAGGAATTGTTGACTGGCCTGCGCCAAGTCGGTTGGGGGCTTCACCCAAGTTATCCGTTGGCGATGGTAACCTTGGCTTCTAAAATGTACTCAATAAAATCGACCCAAGGTCTCGGCATCAACGATGCCGTTACATTCACTTGCGTTGAAGCAACAATCTCGCGATAATTCGCCACAGACCACAGAATATTAGGTTTTTTATGGGACAATTAACTCAGTTTATTACCAATCATTGGGGGCTTTGGCTAGCTTTAGTCATCGTACTTGCGTTCATTTTTATTAATGAGCTAATCACCCAAAAAAAGCGCGCTAAAGAATTATCACCTGCCGCGGCCATAGATCTGATCAACCACAATCATGCCGTGATCATTGATTTACGTGATCCAGATGCGTTTCGTGCGGGACATATTATTGACTCGATTCGCGCCTCCGCTGATGAGTTCGATCAGCAACGCATGGCAAAATATAAAAACAAACACCTGATCCTGGTGTGCGCACGCGGCTTGCAATCAGCAACACTTGCAACTAAATTACGTGCTCAAGGGTTTACAGAACCCATGGCATTAGCCGGTGGAATTACCGCATGGCAAGCAGCGGAATTACCATTGGTGAAAACCAAAGGGAAAGGAAAAGGGTAGCAACTGCCACACTAACTCATTTAACATAACATGGAAAATCAAAATGACTGAGCAAAATAATAACGAACAACCTGCACCAGACACGCAATTTATGATTCAGCGTATCTATGTCAAAGATTTATCATTTGAAACCACCAATACTCCAGCCGTATTCCAGCAACGTTGGGAGCCTGAATTATCACTGGATCTGAATACGCAACATACGAAACTAGATGAAGGGGTATACGAAGTTACATTAACCGTAACCGCGACCGTAAAAAATGAAAAAGTAACCGCCTTTCTCGTTGAAATTCAGCAAGCCGGTATATTCACTATCCAAGGTGCTGCAGCTCCACAACTTGAGCACTTACTCGGTAGCTTTTGCCCAAGCATCCTATTCCCCTACGCGCGCGAAGCGGTCACCGCTGAAGTCGTTCGTGGTAGCTTCCCACAATTGGTATTAGCACCCATCAATTTTGACGCACTTTATATGCAACAGATGGAAGAAAAGCGAAAAGCAGGAACGGAAAAAGAAAGCGCTCACTAAACACGGTTGACGTCTACCGGGGTCTTTTGAGATAAATACCCCCTCTTATTTCCCCTCGCCCCAAGGGGCGAGGGGAAATAAGGAGTAAGCTAGAATAGTAGATACCCCTCAGAAATTCAGTAGCTTCATGTTCGAGAGGTATCGATCTCAGCTAAACAGATCGCCTGAACGATAAAAACCGGTATACTATTTATTTTGAGATCGCTAAAACCATGAAAAAATCCAATATTGCCATATTAGGAGCCGGTTCTTGGGGTACAGCTGTAGCAATTCACCTCGCAGCCAGTGGCAATAACGTCATGTTGTGGGGGCATTCCGACCAACATGTCAACGACATGATAAAGCAGCGACGTAATCAACGCTATCTACCTGATGCTGATTTTCCGGCCACCCTCTTGCCTACTGCAGATATTGATCAATGTGTACAAAACGCCAATGAAGTTATTATCGCAGTCCCATCGCATGCCTTTGCAAACCTACTGCACAAGCTTAAACAACCGACGCATGGCATAGCGTGGCTAACCAAAGGGATTGATCCCACCCGGCATGTATTATTAAGCCAATTGGTCGCAGAAAAGTGGGGTACAACGTTCCCCTTTGCCATTATTTCAGGCCCCTCATTCGCAAGCGAGGTTGCCCGTTTTTTACCAACAGCGCTGATTGTGGCAGGCAATAACCCACACTATTCGAAAACCATGCACACACTACTCCATCGCGACAACATTCGCGTCTATTTGAGCGATGATGCTATCGGAGTACAACTGTGTGGCGCTGTAAAAAATGTCCTGGCAATTGCCTGTGGCATTAGTGATGGATTGAATTATGGTGCTAATGCGAAAGCGGCTTTAATCACCCGTGGGCTTGCCGAAATGAGCCGTTTGGGATTAAGTTTAGGCGCACGCCAAGAAACGTTCATGGGATTAGCCGGCGTTGGTGATCTCGTTTTGACCTGTACGGATAATCAGTCCCGCAACCGTCGCTTTGGTTTACAATTGGGACAAGGCGTCAATCTCCTAGAAGCGGAAGCGCACATCGGACAAGTGGTGGAAGGTAAATACAATGCGTCGCAGGTATGTGCTGTAGCCACCCAATATCACGTTGAAATGCCCATCTGTAAAGAAGTGAATGCGTTGTTACTAGGGCATATTAATGCAAAAGAAGCGGTTGTTAATTTAATGAGCCGGCCGCCACGTGGGGAGTAATACGGTAAAGAACTCCCGTATGCAGCAAAGCGAAATACAAGCTCACTCCCCCTTACACGTCAATAAGCTCAATATCCCCTGCCGATAAGGGTTCCTTTAAGAAGATTTCACCCACTTTTTGGAAACGAGCGACGGAGTCGGTAACCAGGTATTGCACGGCACCGCTGGAGGATTGCCCTGCCTTCAACAACTGTTTTTCTATCAACAAACGCTGCAACGATTCTGCGGTAGCGTCTGCTGAGTCAACCACGGATACGCCAGTGGGTAACAAGGTCTTTAATAGCGTTTTAAAGACGGGAAAATGGGTGCAGCCTAACAGCACGGTATCTTCATCAACAACATCATCAAGGTAATGCTCAAGTGCAGCTCGCGCAATGGCATTATCAACCATACCCTCTTCGGCTAGCGCCACCAAGACACTACAGGCTCGTGCGCGTATCGTTGCATTGGGGAGTTGCGCTGTGATCAAACGTTGATAGGCATTGGCCGCAATGGTGGTTTCGGTGGCTAACACCGCAATACGTTGATTTTTAGTGGCAGCTACTGCCGCTGAGGCACCAGGTGATACCACGCCTAAGACCGGAATGTCAGCTAAAATCGATTGTAAGTGTGGTAATGCCGCGGTGGTTGCAGTATTGCAAGCAATCACCAACGCCTTGATGCGCCGCTCAACCAATAACCTCGACATTTGTACGGCATATTGTTTCACTGTATCAGGGCTTTTAGTTCCATATGGTAGACGCGCCGTATCCCCCAAATACACAAACGACTCTGCAGGCAATACCTGCCGCAATGCGCTCAATACCGTTAAACCACCCATCCCTGAGTCAAAGACGCCAATCGCTAATTGTGAATTATTCATCTCGTCCCTATGGTTATTAAGGTCCTCGATTTAGAGTCCCTTTCTTTTCATCAAGTTCTTCCGTTTGGTCTACATGAAGTGAAGCTGCATCGCCTTTTGCTGCATCTGCTCGTCGGAAATAGCCACCTTGCTTCATCTGCTCCAATTCTTCACGTTTCTTAACGGTTGCATCCACAAATTTACTGGCACTGCTCTCACGCACGTGCTTCACCAAATCTGGTGGTAGCCTGGCTTTGATATAACCTTCATCCGCCTTTGACTGAAAAAAAGCCTTTTCTGGAGCAGGACAACCTGGTACATGCGATCTTATTTCAATCTCTTGATGACCCTTTTGTAAAAGCAACCCGGCGATGACCATTTTGGCATAGTCTTTGTCGCCACCGTACACATGAATAGGCCCCTTCTTCGGATCATAGTGATCAAGCAGCATTTTGGCTTGTCTAACCGCGAGAACGGCTTGTTGAGCCGAACTTAATTTTGCAGCAGCGTCTGCTGGCGTCACATTCGTTACTCTGCCCGTTTTATCTTGCTCCAAGATACCTCGTCGTTCAGGCTGAGTAGAAGCGCCGCCTACCCCAG
>CAMBDN010000101.1 GCA_945865355.1 Legionella genomosp. 1 | reverse complement strand
CTATCGATATGCCCTGCCCAAGGCAAAAGACAAGGTGCTCCTCCAGATCCAGCATTTCATTTGGTTCAAGGCTAATGAGCGCTCGATTAATCCCATTAGCATAGACAGGGCTGGCTTCCACAATTGTTGATACAAGCCTATCGACATGGTGAGGAATTTCAATGCCTGCCGCATTCTTTTGCATGGTTACGAGACCCCTCGTCCTTAGACATCCAAACGTACCTAATCATCGTATCATTGTTTTATGAAATCACAAATCAATCAAAATAAAATCAAATAATCATGACTAATCTAAAAACTAGTGTATAATGATCGCTCATTATGATACTAATTCAATACATCATGTCCCATAAATACCTTATTATATTGGGGGAGAAAAAATGAAAATTGGGATAATTGGAGCTGGTTGGTATGGTTGCCATCTTGCACTTACCCTCAAAGAGGCGGGACATGATGTCGAAATCTATGAAAAAAAACATGAAATTTTCTCGGGAATATCAGGGAAGTTTGGAATAAGGCTGCATCAGGGACCACACTATCCGCGCTCCGCATCGACCAGAGAAAGCTGTCGTCGCGGCTTTACCCGGTTTATGAATAGATATCCTGACTTAGTAATTCCACATGAGTATTCCATTTACGGCTTGGGAGCCCGAGACTCCGATGGGAACCCACCAAAAATAGATCGTGAACACTTTGATGACGTTTGTGAAGAGTCCGATAATTGTAATGAAATTGATCATGAAAAATTTGGATTCGATGGATTGCTTAGCGCCCATGATGTCAAAGAACCAAGTATTGCTCTTGGAAAAAGATTACGCACCAATTTCACTGGATATTTAGAAAAAGCGGGCATTCCGGTTCATCTTGATTTTGACGTCACAAAATTAGAGTCAATGGGCGAAAAAGTCCTGTTAGGCAATGAAACATCGAGCAAGGAATTCGACAAAATTATCAATGCATCAAGCTATCAGACACATGTACAGAAAGACGCCGATTTTCCATTTGATATGGAGGTTGTTTACCAGCCTTGCCTAGCCCTCGTTTATAAAGATAAAAAAGCGAAGAAACGGCCGTTTTCATTTATTGTTATGGATGGCTGGTTTCCTTGCTTAATGCCGCAAATTGATAATGATGATAAACCGGTTCAAGAAGAACGCTCAAGGAAGTATATTTTGACGCATGGAAAATGGACGATTATGGGCTCCTACGATACTGCATCAGAGGCGAATAGTATCTTAGCAGAACTAAGCGACTCATTCGTAGAAGATCAAATTAAAGTCCCCTCGGAAAACGAAATGAAGCGTTTTTGGCCCGCATTTGCAGATAAAGAAAGGTTTGAATACATTGGATGGGAAGGAACCGTACTTGCAAAACTAAAGACAAAGAGCGAATTCCGTAGCGCATTAACCTATGAAGATAAGGGTAATGTCATACACATTATACCAGGCAAGGTAAGTAACATTTTTGATGCTGAAGATGAGGTTTTCTCTCTCCTTTATAAAGAAAATGTTCTCAATCGCAATGGTTATAGCTATGTAATGGGTGGTGTTTTAGACCAAGCAACGACTGAAATTACTGAAAAACCAGCCGAAAATGAGGCAAATACCGCAAATTTAAGAACACTTGAGGAAATCAAGCGATTGCCTCAAAGAATGCCAAAAACGCCGATGTTCAACCGTTCAACTTTAATTCAACCAAAAATTAAGGACGACCAAAGCACACAAACAGATAATGCGATTGTAAATTTGGCTTCGCCTAATTATTCCTTCGTATTGAAATGTATTGCGGGTATTCTTGCCTGCTCAACCCTTCTTGCTGTCGCAATTTTAACCATCCCAGTTACTGGAGTCACTTATTCCGCTATGATTAGTGCAGCAGCGGTAGTTGGCGTTAGTTATTGTGGATACCGATTATTTGCCAATGTTATGGAACGCCCGCAGCAAGCCATAACTGTCGAGCATCGACCCAGTTTTGCTTAGTCGACCAACAGGACAATCAGTTTCATTTAAACAACAATGTATTTAATAGGTGAATGGTCCAATGAATAAAGGTAATTTTTCGACTCTGAGCTCGGCCTCAACACAGGAAAATTATTTTGACGAATTTTTGTCGGCATTAAACGGCCCGGCCATGGTCATAGACAATCAGGGGGAGGTATTGGCGTGCAACAATGCTTTGTTAGAATTTTATAACTGTTCCAAGCCCTGTTTGTTAAATCATGACCTTTTTTCCTTTTGTAAAAACAACAATATTTCCCCTCCTTTTGCAACAATTGCTGAATCACTGACGAACACTAAAACAATAACCACAAATACGATATTAAAATCAGGGAAGAACGTTACTTTAGCTGTCCAGTGGTCAGTATCTCAGATCAAACAGGGCAGGCATCGCAACGCTATACTCGCTATTGGATTTGAAATTACCGATTTCATCAACGCGTCAACGCGCGAAAAACTTATAAAAAACGCTATTATCGATCAAATTCCAAATCATTATATCTTTTGGAAAGATAAAAACTCAGTCTATCTTGGATGCAACACTGCATTAGCATTAGAAGTTGGTTTAAAATCCAATTCAGAGATTATTGGTAAAACTGACTATGATCTACCAACAACGCTGGAGCAAAGTGAAGCTTACCGCAATGATGACAGAGCCGTCATGAAATCAGGTAAAGCAAAATTAAATATTGAAGAACAACAAACCCTATCACATGGCATCGTTCGAACCCTTTCAACAAGTAAATGTCCATTATTTGATGAACATGGCAATGTATGTGGGGTGTTAGCAATTTCTTCTGATATTACCGAACGGAAAAAAATTGAAAAAGAACTCGTTGATGCCATTGAAAGAGTAAAAAAAGCTGAAATCACTCGGGCAAAAGCTGAAGCCGCGACAATCATTTCCAATACTAAAGCCGCAGCTGAAGAGGAAATGCGGGGAACGGTGATGGTACTCGTTGGCGATATTGTTCACGATCTTCGAACACCCATTACAACAATTAGAACCGTAGCAGATATTTTGGATTATATGCTCCCTGATTTGCTTGATATTATTGAAGAAGCACGAACCTTAGGATCTAAAAAAATTGCACTATTAAATAAAAAGAGGTGGGACTATTTGGCTGATCGAACGCCCATTCATTCCATTAAAAACTCTGTTTTAATGATCGACGATTTTATTAAAGAAACGTTACAGGAACTTACAAACGCGCAGCAAGATCAATCCCTAACATCCTTTAAAGAAAATCTAACCAAATGCTCAAGCCGGAGAATCATTGAAAATACACTAGATGCGTACCCATTCTCCGATAACATCATCATTCATCAGCAAATTTCTCATGAATTCTATCTCATGGGTAACTCTATCCTGCTGATGAAGATCTTATTTAATTTAATTAAAAATGCGCTGGAGCAAATTTCGTTGAATAATAAGGGTGAAATTACTATCTCAACAGAAACCACCCACCAGGGAAATCTAATAAAAATTAAAGACACTGCCGGCGGTGCCAGCCCTGAGGTAGTCGCCAATTTTTTTAAAGGCTATTTTACCACCAAAAAAAATGGCACCGGTGTAGGCCTTGCATTCTGTAAAAAAACCATGGAAAACTTTGGTGGTAATATTGTTTGCCATTCCATTGAAGGTGAATCGATGGAATTTACTTTAGTCTTCCCAAAAATTGAGTAACCGAATAACTTTAACGGCTTAAACATCAAACCGACGTCGCGGGACGTCGGAATCAGTTTTTAAAGAATAACCGGATAAATAGGAAAACCTCTTCCCGCATAGGGTAAAGAAACCTGCTCATTGATACGTAGCAATTGATTATATTTTGCGACCCTATCCGTACGACATAGCGAACCTGTTTTGATTTGCCCACAGCCTGAAGCCACCGCTAAATCAGCGATAAAGGTATCTTCTGTTTCCCCTGAACGATGAGAAATAACACAACGATAATTATTATGGCGTGCTAACTGGATAGCCCGCCTGGTTTCAGTTAACGTACCAATTTGATTGAGCTTAATGAGCACGGCATTAGCAACATGCTCCGCGATACCTTTTGCCAAAATACGTGGGTTGGTTACAAATATATCATCGCCAACCAATTGTACTTGCCGACCAAGCTGCTGTGTCAGCTGTTGCCAGCCCAGCCAATCGCTTTCATCCAAACCATCTTCGATACTTACAATTGGATAATTGCTGATCAAATCGGCATAATAGTCAACGAGCTCGTGATTTTTTAATTTTTTGTTTTCCGATCCCAAGTGATAAAATCCATCGGTATATAATTCAGACGCCGCCACATCCAGAGCAAAAACAATATCTTCACCCAGGCGAAATCCAGCCAGCTCAACCGCCTCACTTAATATATCCAATGCCTGCCGATTGGTTTTAAGATTAGGTGCAAAACCACCTTCATCACCTACCGCCGTATTTAACCCTTGCTTCTTAAGAACTTGTTGAAGCATATGGAACGTCTCGCTTCCCATTTGTACCGCTGCAGGAAAATCTGCAGCACCAATGGGCATGATCATAAACTCCTGAATATCAACATTGTTATCGGCATGTGCCCCACCATTTAAGACATTCATCATGGGGACTGGCATAACCATTGTCTCATCCCGATTAAGCGCTTCAAACAATGGCAGCCCTCTATTTAGAGCATCTGCTCTTGCAAAAGCTAGCGATACGGCCAAAATGGCATTTGCCCCTAATCGTGATTTGTTTTCGGTACCATCTAATTCACATAAACGCAGATCAATTTGCTCCTGTTCTGCTACAGTAAAATGGTGTAAAGCCTGATTTATTTCACCATTGATGTAAGCAACAGCATGGCATACCCCTTTACCTGCATAACGATGAGCATCATGGTCACGAAGCTCACAGGCCTCTCGGCTCCCTGTTGATGCGCCAGACGGCACACTGGCACGCCCCATCACCCCATTTTCAAAAAGAACATCAGCCTCTATCGTCGGATTCCCCCGCGAATCCAGAATTTCACGTCCTTTAACAGCAACAATGCGCATACGTTATCCTTAATTGGAGCCACAAAATTAACCGACAAGTATACACAATTGTTTAGTTCTGATGAAATTTTGGGTATACTTTCCACAATATCTGGTATCCCACCCTACAATTTATGCGGATACCCTTTTTGCAAGGCACAATAACATGGGTAGGATCTTCAAGATGTTCGGGCCATCACCAATTAGGCCCATTGAACAGCATATGCGCAAAACATACCTCTGTGCAAAACAGCTATACCCTTTTTTTGAAGCGGTTCTTGAGCAAGACTGGCAAACAGCCACTGCTATCCGTGACAAGATAGTCGCTATTGAAAAGGAAGCCGACTTAATCAAACGGGATCTTCGTTTACATTTACCGACGGGCTTATTTCTTCCTGTAGCCCGTACTGATTTACTTGAATTATTAAGTGCGCAAGATCGTATAGCTAATAAAGCAGAAGATATTGCAGGCCTCATTATCGGCCGACAAATGGTCATTCCACCGGCACTGTCATCGTTGTTTATGCCTTTCTTGCATCGCTGCCTTGATGCAGCCAACCAGGCTTGCAAGGCCATTAACGAGCTGGATGAATTGCTTGAAAGCGGTTTTCGTGGCAGCGAGGTCAACATTGTTGAAGATATGATCGTCACGCTAGATGAAATTGAACATGATAGCGACGATAAATTAGCAGAAATAAGACACCGTATTTTTGAGTTAGAAAAGGATCTTCCTGCGCTCGAGGTGATTTTCCTATACAAACTGGTCCAATGGATTGGCGACTTGGCCGACCACGCTCAAACAGTGGGTGGCCGCCTACAAATTCTCATTGCCCGGTAATAAATGTCTATGGATTACTCAATTCTATTCTTAATATGCGCCATTATACTTTGTTTCTTAATGACGTGGGGTGTGGGTGCAAATGACCTCGCCAATGTGATGAGCACCACCATGGGCTCAAAGGCAGTGACAGTGAAGCAAGCCATGCTTATCGCCGTAATATTTGAGTTTGCTGGAGCGTTCTTTGGTGGAACAGGTGTCACAGAAACCATGCGTGATGGCATCATTAATACGAGTCAGTTATCTCAGCAACCACTGGTCCTTATCGAGGGCATGTTAAGCATTCTTTTAGCATGTACAATTTGGATGAATCTAGCTAGCTATTTAGCTGTTCCCGTTTCCATTACCAATGCATTGGTTGGCTCAATGGTAGGCTTTGGTAGCCTGGTATTGGGCAGTGACGCCATTCATTGGAGCCAAGTTTCTAACATTGCCATTGGTTGGGTTACCTCACCGCTTATTTCTGGGATAACCGCTTACTCATTATTTATTAGTATCCAACAATCCATTTTTGTTAAAAGCGACCCACTGGAAAAAGCTAAACTTTATGTACCCATTTATCTCTTTCTGGTTGGCTCTATTCTCTCATTTATCACGGTATTCAAGGGATTAAACCACTTTGATGTCCATTTAAATTTCAAGCAAAATTTAGCAGTCACGTTAGCAACGAGTATCACCATAACGGTTATTGGGATGATTTTTATTAGAAAAATACCCGAAAGAGCAAACATGAGACGTCGTGAGCGTTTTCTACAGGTGGAGAAATACTTCGCGGTCCTCATGGCCATGACCGCATGTGCCATGGTGTTTGCACACGGCTCAAATGATGTTTCTTTAGCTGTAGGACCCCTTAGTATTGTTTATAGTCTTGTGATGCACTCCCATCAGCCGTTCGGTGCCCTGGATTATCCCGCATGGGTTACTTTTTTAGGCTGTTTTGGTGTGGTCACTGGCTTGCTGATGTATGGTAGAAAAGTAATAGAAACAGTCGGCAGCTCAATCACTACATTAACACCCAGCCGTGCCTTCGCAGCCACACTAGCCGCCGCGACGTCTGTTGTGGTCGCCACCAGTATAGGCATTCCGGTCTCCGCGACACAAACACTAGTAGGAGCCGTTCTTGGCGTCGGCTTGGCTCGCGGTATCGGTGCATTGAATCTAATTGTTATTCGTAATATTTTTACATCGTGGATCCTGACCTTACCTGCCGCCTCAATTTTAACCATCCTATCTTACAAAATGATACATGCTTTTATCGAATAACCGAGCAGGTGGTTTCTTAGACACCAGAGGGCATTAAAAGTCTTTCCATATCTCTTTATTCACATCCTTCGGATCCGCTTCATCTCGAAGTTTTGCAATTCGCTCGTGTTTTTTTATTTCGATGAGCTGAGATTCGGATTTATCATGGGTGGCATCAAATTTATATAAAAACCGATCATAGGGGCTTACATAAGCTTTATTAATATCATGTTTACTCATGGCAATTCCTGTCAATTCAACAATATTTTGTATAGCAATTTTATCGGGTTTTGTTTAAAGTTACCACCATCCTGCTGTGTATGGCAGGGACAACCGCATACTTTGTTTATAAAAATGCACTTGGCCGTCTTTGCCAGCAAAGACGGCCGTTTGTTCTCTTATTTTAGAGGATGCGTTTTCCCTGCGGTGTATGGAACGATCGGTAGCAAGCTACTATGCCGTAAACTAACTAAGAGCCCTAGAACTATGTCAATTAAAAAAGCAGAATTACATGTCCATTTGGAAGGCACGATTTCGCCTATACTGGCGCATAAACTAGCTAGCCGCAACAAGCTACCCATGCCTGATGGGTTGATTGACGCGGACGGCCAAAGCTATTTTTCTCGTGATTTTTTACACTTTCTTCAGGTCTATGACACACTGGCTGCACTCATTAAAACACCACTTGATTACTATGATATTACTTTCGATTATTTACGTGCCAATGCACTTGAGAACACTTTATATGTAGAGATGATGTACTCACCTGATCATGCAGAGCAGGCTAGTGGTATACCATCAATCGAGCATTTACGAGCTATCCAACAAGCCATTGATGATGCGAAAACAAAATTTGGCATCATTGGTCGCATTATCATTACTGCCGTTCGTCATTTTGGCGCTGAAGCGGCCATTCGTGTCGCTAATCAAGTACATATTGAATCAGTTCCCTGTGCAACTGGTTTTGGCTTGGGTGGAGATGAAATTAACTTCCCTCCAAAGCTATTTAAAAAAGCCTATCAGATTGCGGCTGATGCAGGGTTATATTGCACCGTACATGCAGGTGAATTTGCCCCGGCCAGCGGGATGCTTGAGGCGATCGAACATTTACCCATCCAACGAATTGGACATGGGGTACAGGCTATTCATTCGCCTGAAACCATTGCCTTGTTAATAGAACGTGATATCGCTTTAGAAATCTGTCCATCAAGCAACATCAAGCTGGGTCTATTTCAGGATTTTAATAGCCATCCATTTCCAAAATTATTAGCAGCAGGCATTAAAGTCAGCTTAAACTCAGATGATCCCCCATTTATGAGCACCACCTTGGCAAATGAATACAACCTTACGCAACAAGCCTATAACTATACTGATGAAGAAATGGAGTCCATCACCTCGATGGCAATCGAATGTGCATTTGTAGATGAGGAAACAAAAAAAGAGTTACGAGATAAGATATAAGGGCATTGTAGCGATAGAGTCCATAACTGCGCACCTCCAAACGTCATCCACAACATAGTAATCGTGGATGACGTAACTTGAGGTAACTAAGCAACTTCTTCCATGTATTGGCGTAACTTTTTCATAGCATTTTTTTCTAGTT
>CAMBDN010000100.1 GCA_945865355.1 Legionella genomosp. 1 | reverse complement strand
TGTTTTATCAATATGGTAAAAACAACTCGGATATTTTGCCCATGACCCAATATGTTGGAGCAGGATTGACCGCATTTGGGCTTGTCGCTGATCGCTTATACGATTCGATGGGAGTGGGCGTTGCTTGGTCGTGGCTAAATCAAAACCTTTTTGACCGACAAACGGAGCTAATGCTGCAAACCTATTACCAGGCACAAATTGTCAACGGTGTGTATCTTCAGCCCGCACTATCATTTATTCCAACACCCGGCGCCAGCGCGTCGCTTAAGCCTGCCTGGGCAGGCAGCCTGCGTGCGATCGTATTATTCTAGCACGCAGCTGTAATACCTACTTTATTGCGGGATTAACATAACCAGGTTTACCCATAAGATACGTCGCTGCGATATTATGTTCATCAGCAAGTGACATGGTAATAAACAAAAACTCAAATATATCATCCACTTGGTTATTACGATATTTTAAAACTGGGGTTGCATTTGGATCGATGACAATAAAATCGGCTTCTTTCCCTTTTTCAAAATTACCTATTTTATCATCCAGTTGTAAAGCCCTAGCCGCTCCTAACGTACACAAGTACCATCGCATCATGCTAGGTAATTTGTATCCTGAGAGCATGGCAACTTTATAAGAATCATCCATAACACGAAGCATTGACATGAAATTACCAGCACCCCAGTCACTTGCAAGGGTGATCCGTTCAGAATATTTAGAAGCTCGTTCAAAATTAAACAACCCGCTACCTAGAAAATTGTTACTGGTTGGGCAATGCGCCATGATCGCTTTCTTATCCCTAAACACCGCTAACTCAGCCTCGGTAAGATGTATGCAATGGCCAAACACCGCGCGATCTGTAACCAGGCCAAAATGGTCGTAAACATCCAAGTAATTTTTACTCCACGGGAATTTTTCGTGTGTTGCTTTGATTTCATTAATATTTTCATCAAGATGTGTTTGTATATAAGCGTCTGGATGCTCTTTTGCCAGTGAACCACACATTTCCAACATCGATTCTGAGCAGGACAAACCAAAGCGTGGTGTAATACAAAAACTAAGCCGATGCTTGTTGTGCCACTTATGGATCAATTTTTTTGCAATATCGTAATTTTCCTTCGCTGGTAACTCCAAATAATCTGGAGAATCATCATCCATCATTGTATTACCCGTAATAAAGCGCATATTACGTTTTTGTAACTCTTCGAAAAAGATGTTATTCGAATCATAAAATAAAGGACCATATGAAACAGCTGTAGTCGTACCATTTTTTAACAACTGATCAATGAAAAAATTGAGATCGGTTCTTGCGTGATGATCATCTTTATAACTGCTTTCCGCGGGAAATACGTAGTTATTTAACCACTCGAGTAATTTTTCACCATATGCCGCAACCACGGCACTTTGCGCTGCGTGATTGTGTGTATCAATAAACCCAGGGGTAATTAGTTTGCCTTGATAATTTGTTACCGGCACACCGTCTAAATGCTTCTTCATATCCGAAAATTGTCCAACAGCTTCAATCTTCCCATGTTCATCAACGATAAGGACACCATCATCAATATAACAATAACTATGCTCTTGAAATCGCTTGTCAACCTCTTTGCTAAAGGGAATCGTGTCAAACGTTGATGAGTCTCTAAAATAAAAGATCCGACCACGATAGGCGTTTTTGTGAGTGTCCATACTCTTTAACTCCTTAAAATTTATTTTAATGGAAAGTATCTTTAATAAAATAGAATAACAGAATAGAAATCATCACAGAGAAGGGCAAAATCCAAAGATACGTATAAAAATCTTGTGATAATTGTGTCACAAACAGATAAGGCAAGAACATCAGCAGTGTATTAAATAAAAACACGCAAGTATTGGTCAAACTTAAGGCCACACCGCGGGTACTGTCTGTCGATATCTCGCTCACGATGGTATAAAAGAGCATTGATCCCGAAAGTAAAAACCCGATAAAGAAAGAAATGGTATCAATTAAAATCAAACTACCAAATTTGTAGTGGGGTAAATAAATACCCAGCAATAAAGCCATGGAACCTAAAACGACCGTTACATGAATGACCAGCATCCTCGACTTAAGTAAGTTAGAGATATAACCCAATAATGGTGTACCTACACCTATCCCTACAAAAATGATTGCACTTAAAATAAAGGCATTGTCGGTTGATACCGAATAGAACTTTTGGATATTTACATACCAAAAAGCGCCATAAGCAAGTAGAACACCAAAAGTAGTTGCAGCAGCAATTGCACACAACCAAATTTGTGGATTTCCACAAACTAATTTAAGGGCTTTAGCTAACGACAAAACTTCGGGGGCTTTTTCCCTTTTTGGCGAGTGAACAATAAGCGCCGTCAACACAAACAATGTAAACCCAAAAATAGACAAATCAAAATAAAGCTCATTCCAAGAGTGCTGGTGCAAGGCCATCATGAACGCATAATGAATCACCCCGGCTAAAACACAAGACAAAGTTTGCGTTAAACCAAACATGATAGGAAATATGCGGGACGGAAACCAATTGGAAATCAGCACGGCTACTGCAATAAACGCAAATGAGCCGCCTATCCCTTGAATGAAGTTAGAAACCGTAAACAAAAATAAGCTATCAGAATATGAAATAAGAACGTTGCCAAGTGCTAAAATCAAGACCCCTGCACTGATAATAATTTTAGTATTAAATCTATCCAGTAAATAACCAGCAGGAATCTGCATCAAAGCAAATCCAGCAATAAACCCTCCCATGGCATAAGAGACTTGGAGGTCAGTCAAATGCAATGATGTCTTAATTGCAGTTGAAAAAACGGCCGCTGCGGTATTTAAGCAGAAAGCATAAATGACAAAAAGTGTGGCAACAAACCAAACGAGCAATCCTTTTGCAGTACGCATAAACACAAACTCCTTGTATTTCATATGAATGACAGCAGCTACTAAATCTATAGCACATGGTTCGTCTTCTTTCCAGTTAGAATCCCCAGGACAAGAACGTAAAAGTTTAAATTCCTAACTCCTTTTCCCTATATTCATCATAAAGACCAGCTTTTCGTCATTTTCGATCGCTGTTGTGAAAAAATGGATCACCATTTCTTGTCATTCGCTTTGACTACCTTTGAGTGCTAACACATCCTTTATGTTCAAGGGGGGGCTGGGTATTATTAAATGAGATCTGCATATATAATAAGCTTCTCGACCATGTACTTTACTTCGCTAATGATAAAATTGATTTTTACAATTAAAAGCCGGATTATTTTCCTAATGGAAGTATCACGAAATGCTTTAGCTGGATTAGGATTTTTTTTAGCCTGTATGTGGCGAATTACTAATTTGGACATTTTGATGATGTTAATTTAAAATTTAGTAATTCGCCACACACAGGGTTGGCATTGGATCAGGCAAAGTGGTTGCAGGGATTATTGGCAAAAAGAAATTCAGTTACGACTTATGGGGAAATTCAGTAAATTACGCAAGCCGAATGGAATCAACTGATCTCGCAAATGAAGTACAAATCAGCATCGAAACGTATACCGCATTAATAGACAAAGATAATTATGAATTCACCCTGCGACAGAACGTATTCGTTAAAGGATTTGGTGAGATGGATACCTATTTGGTGTCAAGGCGCAAGACAAGTTGATTGATAAGGTACTCGCTATCCAATGTTACGCACAGGTAAAATCATATGGGAAAACAACAGAAACGATGCTGTTTGAACCATAAAGAGAGACAGAACCTGCAGTTAGCTTGCATTGACCCATCCATGGCGTAAATTCTAGTGCTCGGTTGCTCGTTGTGGAATATACCGTGGCCGTAATGTTATACATCTCATTTGGGGATTCAGAACAGGGCACGTTTTCGATCGTTTGCGGCGCGCTTAATCCCTTCAATGTAATTGCTCTGGTGGCCCCATTATCACCCGCTACATTAAACGCAACATTTTCCTCTGCACCAATAGGCGGTGTTGAAACAGCAACTTGAACAGCACACGTGGTGTCTTTGAAATCGGCATGCGCGGAACTAAAAAGCACTGCTGAAAGAGCTGCGATTGCTGAAATGTTTAATTTATTGTTCATATTAATACCCCACTAATGTTAGTTATAGGTTTAATCAAAACGTTCACGACCACAGAATTAGTTTGGAGCGATAACTACGTTTGCAGTCTATCTAACCACCGCCCGCCTCTGTAGATGTCGGTGGGGAGTTACAGACACCGGTGCATTGATTGTCATTGCACGTACCAGCGCATCCATACACACAACCACACGAAATCGATGGGACTACAATTGGGCTAGCAATTAAACCACAAGCGATGACAGCACTACCCAACACGCTTAGAAACATTCTGGCTGCAAAATCTCTGTAGGTATCAGTCTTCATGCTTTTCCTCACCAAAAATCTCTCGATAAATATAGAGTCAAGTGCTTTGTTTTGTCAATATTGAATCCCTTGAATTTCAGAGATAACCGCATTCTTTGTTTATTAAAGAGCACTTGGCCGTCTTTGCGAACGAGGTGATCGAATTTCCAATCGTAGAGAGCGCTGGATTGCTTCACTTCGTTCGCAAAGACGGCAATTGGTTCTCTTATTTTATAGCATGCGTTTGTACTGCCTAGAATTGGAGCGAGTACTACCCTACTCAATAACTGCTCTTATTATTACAGTTGCTTTACCTTTATTTTTCGTCCTTTTAATTTACCATTTTGCAAATACTGATACGCTTGTTTAACCAGGCTTTGCTCGATAGCGACATAGGAATGCAGTGGCGAAATATTGATTTTTCCAATACTGCCACTCGGCAAGCCCGCCTCTTTTGTTAAGGCACCTAAAATATCACCCGGTCGAATTTTATCCTTCTTTCCAGCAGCAAGGCTCAACGTTACCATAGGAGGCAACTCAATCGCTTGGTTGGAGTTGGTTAACTCACTGATGTTTCCCCAGGACAAGGGTTGCCCTAATTGATCTTCTATAAGAGCAAGACGTTCGGCGTTTGCAGGCGTTGTGATACTAATAGCAAGTCCTTTATGACCAGCGCGTCCAGTACGTCCTATACGATGAATATGAACATCCAGTTCAAAGGCTAGATCGAAGCTAATCACAGCGGGTAGTTCTTGAATGTCTAAACCTCGAGCTGCCACATCCGTCGCCACTAAAATGGAGCAGCTTTGATTGGCAAAACGGATCATTGCCAAATCACGATCGACTTGTTCTAAGTCACCATGGAGGGCTGTTGCACTGAAGCCTTCCTGGATAAGCATCATCGTTAATTCCGCTGTTTGGTCTTTGGTATTGCAAAAAATAAGCGTTGATAAGGGGCGGTGATGCAATAACAATGCTTTTAAAATGGCGAATTTTTGTTTTGGAGAATCTACTTCGTAAAAACGTTGCGCAATATCTAAGTTGCTTTCAGACGCGTCTATTCGGACTTGTTTAGGCTCACTCATGAATTCGCGAGCCAGTTGTTTTACTTGTGGCGGATAAGTCGCTGAAAACAATAATGTTTGCCGAGATTTAGGGCAAAAAGAAATAACATGTTTTATTGCGTCAACAAAGCCCATATCAAGCATTCTATCCGCTTCATCTAAAACCAACGTTTGCAATTTTTTGAACGACAACGACTCCTTATCCAAATGCTTTTGCACTCGACCAGGCGTACCCACAATAATATGCGCCCCGTGTTTAAGTGAGTCTAACTGGGGTTTCATCGGCATACCACCCGATAAGTTAAGAATTTTAACATTAGGCATAAGACGCGCGAAACGTCGTAATGCTTGGCTAACTTGCTCTGCTAGTTCACGTGTTGGGCACAACACCAATGCCTGGACCCGAATTTCGTCCACATTTAAATGATTCAATAATGCCAAACCAAAAGCTGCCGTTTTACCGCTGCCCGTCTTAGCTTGCGCAATCACATCAGACCCCTGCAGCATAAGCGGTAAGCTTTCAGCTTGGATGGGCGTCATGCTCTGGTAATCTAAAGAGACAAGATTGGTTAACAGGGCTTCCCTTAAGGTTAGAAAAGAAAAAAGAGTTTCTTTTGGTACTTCTGGCATATTATTACCGTCATCGTTCGTCACGCAATACGCCCTAGTATTTTAAAAATGAAAGGCAGGTTAACACATGCTGGTTTTATTTTGAACTAATTAAACAAAATATCCATGACAAGATCATCTAAAAATCCGCACGCAAGTGCGTTCATTCACGGGAACGCAGACGTTCACGTGAATGAACGAGCAGCAAGTTGAGTCTGCTTCAACGTTGAAATACGCTGGTACGCCTGATCAATCCTAGAGAGTGCAATTGCACCTGTTTTTACCAGGCGCTCAATACAGTCAACAATTTCTGTGGCGGTAACATTGCCTAACTGGTTACCAAAAATTAACATATCTGCGCCAGCATTTATCGTTAAACAGATTGATTCATCTAAAGTAAAGTGATCGCTAATGGCCTGCATTTGCAAATCATCACTGATAACCACTCCGTCAAACCCTATCTGCTGTCGTAATTCATTATGAATGATGGGATAGGACAAGGTCGCTGGCAATCCGCTGTTATCCAATTGACGGTTGATGACATGGGCTGTCATGACCATAGTCGCAGGGAGCGTTCGATCGTTTAGCAACGCAGCATAGGGCAAGAGCTCATTTTCTTGATAATGCTCCGTTACATCAACAAAGCCTTCATGGCTATCGCCACAAGCACTGCCGTGACCAGGGAAATGCTTGTATGCACACACAATACCATACGCTGAAAAAGCCTTTACAAATTGCTTGGCAGCTCGAATAACAATGTCAGGAGCGGCTGAAAAACTACGGCCTAATTTACCAATGATACCCTGTTCTTCATTTAAACCCAGGTCGACAACGGGTGCAAAATTTAGGTTAAAACCGAGCTCTTGTAACGTAACTGCCATTTTCTCAGCCTCTCGGTAGAGCACTTCATCTGCAAGCAATGCTTGATCACTCGCTTTCATGGTCGTCATACATCCATCAATTTTCTTTAATCTATCAACAGCGCCACCTTCATAATCCAAGGCGATAAACAAGGGAAGCCTATCTTCTTCGTCTTGTGAATGATCTGCAAAATGATTTAATTGATGGAGAAGCTCTCTAATTTGCTCCTTGTTCCTCAGATTTTTTCCATAACATTTTTTGGGTAGGTCGTAATCAAACAACAACACACCACCCAGACCATCATCCTGCAACCATTTAACAACCGGACTGTGACGATCTATTTCACAACCAGAAAACCCCATCATTAACATTTGACCAATTTTATGTCTTAATCGAACCACAACTGAGCTCCGGAAAATTATTGCGGTTTAATAGCAGGAACTTTATCCATATCACATTTGCAATTTCCACTGACATTCGGTGGCAAAGGAACTTCAGCAAAGTCTGCTGGAAAACAAAGAGGGATATTCCATGCGGTATCGCCCTTTGCGATCGCCTCAGGTAATAACCAATCATGCCGTGTCGGGTAGACTTTACCCAGATCGGCTTCCCAAAAAACAGGTGTAAAAGCAGCTTTAAGTGATATTGCTTCTGCCGGCTGACATTCAAACGCCACTCTATCCCATGTCTTTCCTTGCAAGGCAGTTATAGTGGCAATTGTTTTCACAGCTCTAGCATCTGTTAGCGTCAGCGTTACATTATAGTCTGTCCAACAATTGTCTTTAACCAAGGTTATAAAACATGGGAAGGCTTGTATTTGTAGGGTAAAACCTAAACCAAGTAGGGTTAACAAAACTCTGTGCATCAATAACATCCCTTTAGAAAATAGATGATTAAGTATAAACAATTTTAATTCATTAAAATATATACCTCTTGGACATGAAGATATTGCTTTTTTTTCTACTCAAGTATAATCTTCCGCTCACGGAGAGGTGGCCGAGCGGCTGAAGGCGCACGCCTGGAAAGTGTGTATACGGCAACGTATCGAGGGTTCGAATCCCTCTCTCTCCGCCAAATCACTACTTTTTACCCTATTGTTGGTTAAATACATTTTCTTTGCTAAACGATATCTTGTAAAATATCATATAAAAATATGGACAAAAGATAAAATTATTATACAATCTGTATCATGTGATGATACAGATATTCTACAGATTATAAGGAAACAGAAAATTAGTGGCTAAACAAACTGAAATCACCGCCAAACCCATCCACGACGGAGAATTTCGCCGTTCATTAAAGGACCGGCATGTACAACTCATCGCATTAGGTGGGATTATTGGTTCTGGCTATTTTCTCGGCACAGGCGCTGTGATTCAGCAAGTTGGGCCATCCGTATTTCTAGCCTATATTCTAGGTGGTTTAATCATCTATTTAACCATGCTAAGCATGGGTGAACTCGCCGTTGCGATTCCTATTTCCGGATCATTTGTAAATTATACAGCCGACTTTATTTCTCCAACATTTGCATGTGGAGTGGGTTGGTCCTATTGGATTAGTTGGGTCGCCTATATCCCTGCTGAATGCGTCGCTGGCGGCATTATTATGCAGCACTTTACCGGCGTTAATGGCTATGTCTGGGCCGTTTGTTTTGGCTTACTAATCACTTACATTAATATTTCCAAAGTGGGTACCTTCGGAGAAATTGAATTTTGGTTAGCCTTGGTTAAAATATTGGCCCTATTTAGTTTTGTAAGTCTTGCAATTATTATTTTTTTTGGTGTAATCCATGGTCCACAGCCAGCGGAAATCATT
>CAMBDN010000099.1 GCA_945865355.1 Legionella genomosp. 1 | reverse complement strand
TAATGCTAGCCTCGTTTTTATATCTAGGTTATCTGGCTGGCTCATTCAGAATAGAAACGTTGTATGCTGTAAAGTTAGGTATGAGTGCACAAACACTGATTTTTATCGCTTTTTTTCTTGGATTTGCCATCAAAATACCAATGTTTCCTGTACATACTTGGTTGCCTGATGCGCACACGGAAGCACCCGCTGGTGGTTCCATTGTTTTGGCTGCTATCTTATTGAAGTTAGGTGCCTATGGTTTTATTCGGTTTTCATTGCCCATCGTACCCGATGCATGCAGCAAATACGCAATAGTGATGATTGTGTTATCGTTAATCGCCGTTGTCTACGTTGGCTTGGTAGCGGTAGTACAGCAAGACATGAAACGTCTAATCGCCTATTCCTCGATATCACACATGGGTTTTGTAACCCTGGGTTGTTTTGCAATATTTGCTATTGCTGACCACTCCAGTTTACGTAGTGCAGGCCTTGTGCTTGAGGGAGCTATTGTTGTGATGATCTCACATGGCTTTGTGTCCAGCGCTATGTTTGCGGGAGTTGGCTTTGTTTATGACCGCATGCATACCAGACAGGTTAAAGATTTTGGCGGAATTGTGAATTCCATGCCAATTTTTGCGTCATTTTTTATGTTATTCGCCATGGCTAATGCTGGCTTGCCGGGCACCTCAGGCTTTGTTGGGGAGTTCATGGTGATTTTAGGTAGTATCAAGGCTGGATTTTGGATAGCCTTTTGGGCAGGTACAACCCTAATCATAGGTGCTGCTTACACTTTATGGATGTATAAGCGAGTGATATTTGGACCCATCGTCAATAAAAGGGTTGCCGAGTTAAAGGACCTTTGTGGTTTTGAACTAAGCGCTTACGTTCTTTTGGCTTTGGCCGTCGTAGCACTTGGCGTATATCCTAAACCAATGCTGGAATATATACATCAAACTGTAAGCCACACCTTGGCGCAGGCAGATAAATCTAAATTGTAAGGCTAACTAGACATGACTGAATTACTCAATAAAATTCACCTGATTTTGCCAGAAACGATTGTGTTGGCAACGGCATGTATTGCACTTCTCGCCGATTTGTTTTTACATAAGCGTTGCAAATCGATTGCACTCATCTGCGCATTATCTGGTTTGGTGCTAGCTGGTCTGGTCAGTGTTTTGTACATCGGACAATTTAGCACTGTACTTCTTCATGGGCTTTTTATCAGCGATGATACCGCTCACTTAATGAAGGTTTTTATCTGTATCACCGTTTTTTTAAGTTTTTTCTATTCAAAGCAATACATCGATGAACGTCAAATGCCAGCAGCTGACTATTATGTTTTGGGACTACTGTCTACCCTGGGGATGATGGCACTGGTTTCCGCACATTCTCTATTAACTGTTTATCTCGGACTTGAATTGCTTTCACTACCACTCTATGCAATGACTGCGATACGACGATCGAATAGTGATTCATCAGAAGCTGCAATGAAATATTTTGTTATGGGAGCGATTGCATCGGGGATGTTACTCTATGGAATATCATTACTTTATGGTGCGACGGGTCAATTAGATTTGCATGAAATTGCTAAATCGGTTCATGAGAATTGGCAACAACAAAGCGGGTTACTATCATTTTCTTTGGTATTTATTTTAGCCGGTGTTGGCTTTAAACTGGCAGCTGTTCCATTTCATATGTGGGTACCTGATGTATATCAAGGTGCACCGACCTCAGTTACCTTGTTTGTTGGTACGGCACCTAAAATAGCGGCTGTTGGCATGGCGTTAAGGATCTTAACGATAGGATTGCCTGATATCGCAACAATGTGGCAGCAATTGATACTTATAATGGCGCTGCTATCCGCCGGTGTGGGTAATCTTCTTGCTATTAACCAAAATAATATTAAACGATTACTGGCTTATTCTGCTATCTCGCATATGGGATACGCGTTGTTTGGCATTCTTGCGGCCACTGCCAGTGGATACGCTGCGTCGTTATACTACGTATTGGTCTATGCCATCATGTCAACTGCAGCATTCGGGTTGATTGTTATTTTATCGCGCGAGGGTGTTGAAGTTGAAGCGGTTGATGATTTGAAAGGGCTGAATAAGCGAAATCCCTGGATTGCTTTTATGATGATGATTGTTATGCTCTCAATGGCTGGAATTCCACCAGCTGTAGGGTTTTTCACAAAGTTGTTGGTGCTGAAAGCTTTAGTTGATGCACAAATGACTTGGGTTGCTGTTCTTGGTTTGGTTTTTGCAGTTATTGGTGCTTTCTATTACCTACGGATTATTAAGGTGATGTATTTTGATGACTCTGCCGCTCTAGCGCCGATTGTACTTACTCAACCAACAAAAGTTATCTTTTCATTAAACTGCTTATCGTTGTTATATCTTGGAGTTTTCCCAAGCGCTTTGGTCACTGCTTGTATAAATGCATTTGCATAGGTAGCATGAGTTTTAATGAATACCCTTATGCAGATTTACTGCATAAGGGATCTTTCGATGAGCTCCCAATCCTTTCTTTATCAATAAAAGTACGAAAGCTTTTAAACTTTGCATGCAATCTCATTCATCGCTACAGCACAATAAATTCAACGAGTGCATACATAGTAAATCGTTTGGATCTACTAAAATTACTGAAAATTATTTATCGCGACATCAAGAATTGAGGTAACAGCATCGATAATTTCAAATGGTTTATCAAACTAGGATGCTGGATTTACTAATTTTTTTGCATTTAAAATCTCTATTGAGTAGCCATTTTAGTAATAAATGGTTATGGTCGCATTCGATTCACTTCCAATGTCTTGCTAAGTCGGTGCTCTTTTAAATGAACAAAAGAGTGAGCTAGCTATTGGATCAATACCCATAAGTATAAATTATTTACACGGGCATATTGGGTTTACTAATCAAAACCAAACACGGATGGTATTTAAAGGTTAATACGCCATCAATATGGTTTAATAAAGGTCACTTTATGGTGGAATATAACACTCTATATATAAGACATGCGAAATGACTTGATAAATAAAAGGGTGCTGCGTATAATTGGCCTCAGTTGATGCGGGGTGGAGCAGCCTGGTAGCTCGTCGGGCTCATAACCCGAAGGTCGTAGGTTCAAATCCTGCCCCCGCTACCACTATATAAGACCCCATCTATGGGGTTTTTTATTATCCAGTATTCGGTTTTGTCTCAGCCCTCGTTACTGTAGGGTAATCAGGACGCGTCATCCTGAGTGTCGCGAAGGATCTCCTAAACGAAGTTTAGAATATGCCACAAGGAGCTCTTTTACCTCTCTCTTGGCGGCACAAGGATGCTAGTAATAATTATTAAGACGAGAAAATTATGGTACAAGACGAAATTGAGCAGTTGATACAGCCCACAATTGAGTCAATGGGCTACGAACTGTGGGGTTGTGAATACCTTGCACAAGGCCGGCATTCGTTATTGCGAATATATATCGACAAGGCCGGTGGTATCGGGATTGAGGATTGCGAGCAAGTGAGCCACCAGGTTAGTTCGATACTCGATGTGGAAGATCCAATTCCAGGAAATTACAGCCTGGAGGTTTCATCTCCTGGTATACCACGCCCACTTTTTCACGGCTGGCAGTATGAACGACATATTGGACAGACTATTCAATTTAAGTTATTTAAACCTGTTGAAGGTAAACGAAAATTTAGTGGAACAATTGTGTCTGCTAGCGATGTACTAGTATTGGATATTGATGGTACACAACAAGAGTTTAATTTTTCAAATATTGTGAAAGCAAATTTGACTGGCGAGTGAGGCGAACAATGAGCAAAGAATTGTTATTAGTTGCTGAGGCGTTATCCAACGAAAAGGGTGTAAGTAGAGAAGTCGTTCTGGAAGCAATTCAAGCGGCATTGGAATCAGCGACGCGTAAACTGTCAGGTATGGAATTGGGAATTCGGGTGAAGTTGGACCCGCGTTCTGGTGAATATGAAACATTTCAATATTGGGACGTTGTTGCTGATGATGATATCGAGTTTCCTGAGCGGGAGCTGACATTAGAACAAGCACAGGAGCGTGTACCTGGAATAGAACTTGGTGGTCAAATTGAAGTACCAAGAGATTCTATAGAATTTGGTAGGATAGCCGCACAAACGGCTAGACAAGTCATCATGCAAAAAATTCGTGAAGCTGAGCGAAGACTTGTTATTGCACAATTTAAAAGTAAGCTCGGCCAGTTGATTTACGGTACCGTTAAAAAAGTAACTCGAGATCATATTATTATTGACTTAGGTGGTAAAGCTGAGGCATTTATGCCGCGCAGCGAAATGCTGCCCCAGGAAATGTTTCGCCCCAATGATAGGGTTCGCGCATACCTTTATGAAATTTTAGATAATGCTCGCGGACCACAGCTGCTGGTTAGTCGAGTACGCAAGGAAATGCTAATTGAGCTATTTCGCATTGAAGTTCCTGAAATTGGTGAAAATATCATTGAAATCAAATCAGCTGCTCGTGAGCCCGGGAATCGTGCAAAGATAGCAGTAAAAACAAACGATGGGCGTATTGATCCGATTGGTGCGTGCGTTGGGATGCGCGGAGCGCGCGTACAGGCCGTTTCAAGTGAATTAGGTGGCGAACGAGTTGATATCATTCTTTGGGATGATAATCCCGCACAGCTAGTCATCAATGCGATGGCTCCTGCTGATATTTCATCAATTGTTGTTGATGAAGATACCCATGCCATGGATCTCGCGGTAAATAAAGACCAACTGTCTCAAGCCATCGGTCGAAATGGACAAAATGTGCGACTAGCTAGCCAATTGACTGGCTGGACGCTAAACGTGATGACAGCCGAAGATTTCCAAGACAAAAGTCTGGAAGAATCAACAAAAGTTGTCAAATTGTTTACTACCGCTCTTGAGATTGATGAAGAAATCGCGTTGCTATTAGTTGCCAATGGATTTTCTTCATTAGAAGAAATAGCTTATGTGCCAAAGGATGAATTACTGGCTATTGAAGAGTTTGATGAAGAGATTGTTGAAGAGTTACGAAATCGTGCAAATGATACACTGTTAACACAAGCATTGAGTTCCGGAGATGGAGTTGGTGGTACGTCAGTTGCTAGTCTCTCATCGATGGAGGGTATAACAGATGGTCTTACTCAACAATTGGCCGCGATTGGTATTACTACCATGGATGACTTAGCGGAGCAGTCAGTGGATGAGTTGCTAGTAATTGATGGAATGACCGAAGAAAAAGCAGGTGCTCTGATTATGAAAGCGCGTGAGCCTTGGTTTCATGCTGATAAAGAGTAGTGTAATAAAAACGTTTAAATAAAAAATACAACCATTCATAACACTTGAGCCCGACGAGTGGTCGGGCTCAAGTGTAGACAAGATGCTAAATATAGCTGTTCAGTGATTGTGGTGAATAGTTATTTTAGAACAAGAGCTGTTTTTGACGGCTGAGAGGGGATTAAATTATGGCGGATGTGACGGTTAAGCAATTGGCTCAGGTCGTTGGGATCCCTGTTGAGCGTTTATTGAACCAGTTACAGGAAGCTGGACTATCCATTAGCGATGAGCTGCAAACAGTCAATGAAGAACAAAAGCGTACTCTGCTGAACCATTTGAAAGGTGGCGCTACTCGTGATGCAAACTCTGCCCCTGAGCGGATAACGTTGCGAAGAAAAAGTGTTTCTCAGGTGACTGTTGGACATGATGCTCATAGTGGGAAAACAGTCAACATTGAAGTGCGTAAAAAGAGAACCTATGTAAAGCGCAGTAGTGTCAATGAACAGCCTGAAGAGAATACAGATATTGAAGATAACGAAGCAATTATAGATGACGTTATTGCTGCCGCTGAATTGCTAGATACCCCTGAGGCGTTAGCTGCCGCTGCAGAGAATAATGAACAGGAAATAGTAGCTGATAGTGAAGGTACTATTGGTAGCGAAATCAGTTCTGAAATGCCGGAAGTACTTGAGCCGGTGGTTTTTGATACAGCTAGTAAGCCAGAGATATTGCCTGCTGAAGAAATCAAGACCGATAAAACGGCCAAGAAAAAACAAGTAGGAACTGTAGAAACTGAAGGTAGTAAGCCAGAATTCAAGAAAGGAAAGAAAAGATCGAAATATCAACCCCCTTCTCGTGAAGAAAATGAGCAGGAATCATTGCACAGCAAGCGTAGTAAATTTAAAAAACGCAAAGGTAATGAGAAATCTGATAAATACCGTGAAGCAGAAGAGGCATTGACTCACGGATTCGCAATGCCAACAGCTCCCGTGATCCGTGATGTACCTATTCCAGAGACGATTACCGTAGCTGAGCTTGCAAAACGTATGTCAGTAAAAGTTGCTGAAGTCATTAAAGTGATGATGGGTCTTGGCGCCATGGCTACAATTAACCAAGTCATCGACCAAGAAACAGCGATTATTGTTGTTGAAGAAATGGGACATATAGCCCGTGCACTAAAGGAAGATGCAATTGAGCATACCTTAGGAGATGCGTTAAGCAAGGGCATAAATAGTGAGTCGCGAGCCCCGGTTGTTACCATCATGGGACACGTTGATCATGGTAAAACGTCTTTATTAGATTATATTCGTCGTACAAAAGTAGCCGCAGGCGAAGCGGGCGGAATCACGCAGCACATTGGTGCGTATCACGTCAGTACACCTAAAGGTGATATCACCTTTTTGGATACACCAGGTCATGCGGCATTCACTGCAATGCGAGCGCGCGGTGCCCAGGCTACAGACATCGTTATCTTGATTGTTGCTGCTGATGATGGTGTTAAACCACAGACGATTGAAGCTGTTCAGCATGCGAAAGCTGCAAAAGTGCCTATTATTGTAGCCATTAATAAAATGGATAAGCCAGGTGTTGATCCTGAGCGGGTAATGCAGGAATTAACGGTGCATGAAGTTGTCCCAGAGCCTTGGGGTGGTGATACCATGTTTGTTAATATTTCAGCAAAATCTGGCCTGGGTATCGATGCGTTGCTGGATGCTATTTTACTCCAATCTGAAGTGCTCGAGCTAACTGCACCTACCGATGGTGCTGCAAAAGGTGTGGTTATTGAGTCAAGACTTGATAAAGGTCGAGGTCCAGTTGCTACCGTACTCGTACAAAGTGGTACTTTACGCAAAGGCGATATCATCTTAGCCGGTCTACAGTATGGTCGAATTCGCGCCTTAGTGAGCGATAATGGGAGCTCTGTTGATAGTGCTGGTCCTTCAATGCCTGTAGAGGTATTGGGACTTTCAGCTATTCCGCATGCTGGTGATGAGACTATCGTTGTGCCTGATGAAAAAAAGGCGAGAGAAGTTGCTTTATTCCGCCAGGGTAAATTCCGCGATGTCAAATTAGCGAGACGACAAAAAACTTCGCTAGAAGGTATTTTTGAGAACATGACAGCTACCGAAATGAAGGCTCTAAATGTTGTGTTAAAGGCTGACATGCAAGGGTCGGTAGAAGCGATAGCAGATGCTTTAGTTAAATTATCAAATGAAGAAGTTAATGTGGAAGTGATTGCCAGCGGTGTGGGTGGGATCACTGAATCAGATGTACATTTAGCCATTGCCTCCAATGCCTTGATCATTGGTTTCAATGTGCGAGCTGACGCTGGTGCTAAACGGCTTTCCGAGCAGGAATCTGTCGCTATGCATTATTACAGTGTGATTTATGACATTGTGGACCAAGTGAAAGCCGCTTTGACCGGCATGCTAGCACCTCAATTTAAAGAGGAAATCATTGGTATTGCCGAGGTACGTGATGTATTTCGCTCACCAAAAATTGGTGCAATTGCAGGTTGTATGGTGGTTGAAGGCTCAATCAAGCGTAATAATCCAATTCGTGTACTGCGCGACAACGTAGTGATATACGAAGGAACACTCGAATCCCTGCGACGTTTTAAAGACGATGTTGTAGAAGTTCGTCAAGGTATTGAGTGTGGTATTGGTGTAAAAAATTACAATGATATAAAGAGTGGCGACTTGATTGAAGTTTTTGAGACCATCGAAATTAAACGCGACTAGATGACGTGAAGGCTGAGTAGCGATACTCAGTCATAAGCATTCCTCTATACGAGAAGCATATGAGTAACGATTTTAAACGAACTGACCGTATTGCTGAGATGATGCAGCGTAAATTGGCGCAACTCATTCAACAGGAAATAAAAGATCCACGATTACCTAACTTGATTACAATTTCAGCTGTTAAGGTAGCACGTGATTTGGGGCATGCTAAAGTTTACTTTACTGTTTTTAACGATGACCCAGTACAAACGGCAATGATTTTAAATACGGCAGCTAGCTATTTACGTTCAGCATTAGCCAAAACAGTAACATTACGTACGGTACCTCAACTTCATTTTATTTATGATGAGTCGATTGAATACGGCAAACGTTTAAGTCGACTGATTGATGAAGTTAATGACAGCGAAAAAGATGACGAATAAAAAGTCACCATCCATGGACATTGACGGTATTTTATTGGTAAATAAACCGTATGGTCTAACGTCGAATGCAGTGTTGCAACAAGTCAAACATCTTTTTCATGCAAAAAAAGCAGGACATACAGGCAGTTTAGATCCCATGGCTACCGGTATGTTACCTATCTGCTTTGGCGAAGCTACAAAATTCTGTCAATATCTATTAGATGCCGATAAATGTTATGAGGTGACTGGTCTGCTGGGTATCAAGACCAATACCGGTGACGCAATGGGTGAGGTCATTGCTCGTGCTACGAACTTT
>CAMBDN010000098.1 GCA_945865355.1 Legionella genomosp. 1 | reverse complement strand
TACGATTCGCCATGATGGACTCCAGTAATAATAGTATGGATCATCAGATTAGTTTAGCCGACTGTACACAACTTGACGGTGCCGCCCTGAGCTCTAAGCGTTTTGAAAGATAGGGGCTGTAAATGGGTGGACATGAAGAAGATGCTTTCATCAAATAGACTAAGACAATTTATGCTGTGCTTTAGCAATTGCCTTACGTATCGCTTGAGCTTCCTCAGATTGCGGTGGCGCTACTTTTAGCAATCGCTGCCAATAATCTATCGCCTGCTGATAGGCACGCCCTTTATAAGCGTCCATAGCAAGCATTGCCAATGCATCCGGTTGAGTATCATTTGAATTCAAAACCGATTGAAATTTTGCACGAATATTGTCATCAAATTGTTGATGGTTTAACTGCCACAAGCTCTGTGCGTAATTGACTGTTATTTGTTCTTGAGTAGGTTGCAATCGATAGGCTTTGGCATAAGCATTACTGGCTTCCTGCCATTGCCCTTGACTCGCATAAAGACGACCTAACAAATACCAACCTCGCGCACTATCGGGTTGTTTCTTTAAACGTGCCTGTAGTTTATCGATTAATTCCTGTGGACTTTTTACAGACTGTAACATGGCTTGAGCTTGTTGTTGCTTGACCTGTTGCTGTATGAAATTTCTCCACTCCGGCCAGGCTCCCCAGCGCCAATAGGCAGTTGCCACTATAAAAAATAGTAGGGGTGTGAGCATCAATATACTGATTTTGCCTTTACGAAAAGGATACAGGGCCACCAACACGGCAATGATTAAAAAAAAGCTTAATCCAACCAACAACCACCATTCATTTGTCATTACTTTTCACCATATCCACCTTCAAAACGCTGTCGTTTCAAACAAGTATGCCAAAAAACAAATAGCCCAAGGGCCAAAAAGAGTGCAGGACCAAACCACAACAATGCCGTAATCGCTTTTACCGGTGGATTAAACAAAATAAAATCACCATAACGCGCCGTTAGATACTGGATTATTTCGTTATCACTCTTTCCTGTTTTAACCAGCTGATATACTTCATTACGTAAGTCTTTAGCAAGCCCCGCATTGGAGTCAGCCAAATCTTGATTTTGACAAACAAGGCAACGCAATTCTTTTAACAAATGATTAAATTGCGCCTCTTGCTTTGGGGTATCTAAAGGATAAAGCGTATTAGCAAATGCACCTATCTGGACAAAAAAAAGCAATAGAAAACATTTTACATTCATACCGTCTGCTCCAATTGCTTCATTAGTGGTAGAAGCTCTCGTTGCCAAACAAATTCAGTTAACACCCCAACGTGCCGGTACCGAATAATTCCCGCTTTATCGACTAGAAATGTTTCGGGCGCACCATAAACACCTAAGTCAATTCCTACCTTTCCAGTGAGATCCTCACCCACCATGCGATAGGGATTTCCCCATGAGTCCAACCATTTACTGGCCTCGTCTGCATTATCTTTGTAGTTCAATCCATAAATGATGATGCCTTCACGAGCTAATTGCATCAGTAAAAGCTGTTCTTCGCTACAAGCCATGCACCAACTTGCCCATACATTTAATAAAGTAACATGTCCGCGCATCATAGCTGGCGTAAATTCAGCCTGCGAATCACCTAACACAGACAATCGAAACGACGGTAATGGTTTGCCTAACTGCGCTGACGGTAAATGCTGGGGATCAAGTGACAAACCTCGCCATAAAAAGATAACAAGTAAACCAAACACGATTAGGGGGATCACCCGCCAATACACCGGTTTCATCGACTTTCCCCATACAAACAGGTTGTCTTTGTTGCCCGCTGCAGATAGTAACGCCTATCAGACAATGCGAGTAAACCACCAACCAAAATTAAAAAACCGCCTCCCCAAATCCAGCGTACAAAGGGTTTATAGTACAAGCGAACCGACCAAGCATTATCATCCAGCGGCTCACCTAAAGCGACGTATATATCGCGAAATGGGGTAACATCAATGGCTGATTCTGTCATGGCCATTTTTCCTACATTATAAATACGTTTTTCAGGATAAATATCTGCAACACGCTGGTTATGGCTTATCTGAAAATACGCCTTACTTCCATGATAATTTGCCCCTGTTAGCCCAGCTTCACTGATGAACTTAACGTTATATCCAGCAAGTATCATACTTTGACCCGGAGCCATTTTAACGTCATCTTGTATGCCATACCCCGACGATACTGCAATACCAATGACTGTAGCTGCTACCCCACAATGAGCAACAACCATACCCCAATACGCTTGACCTATGGCCCGCAACCCTCGCTGTTGTAATCGAACCCAAAGTGCTTTTATTGTACTACTGATGACCCAAAAGGCGAGTGCCAGTCCTAAATAGACAGAACCATTCATTTTTAGGTCAGATAAAAGCATCAGTACCAATGGAAAAAGGAGGCTAAATAACCCGACCTTACTTAGCTTCGTGAGCAGTTTTTTAAGGCTATCCCGTTGCCAATTCAGATGAACACCTAACCCCATAAGTAATAGTAAAGGGATCATTAGTGGAATAAATACTGCATTGAAATAAGGCGCACCAACCGATAATTTCCCCAAACCCAACCCATCAATGAGTAAAGGATAAATAGTACCCATCAAAACCGTTAGCATCGCAACAGCAAGAAACACATTATTCAACAGCAGCGCACTTTCTCGTGAAACCGGATCTGGATTATTTCTTCGTTGTAAAGAGTGCGCGCGCAGTGCAAACAGTAACAACGAGCCACCAATCACGACCAGTAAGAAGATTAAAATATATAAACCACGCTGTGGATCAACAGCAAACGCATGCACTGATGTTAAAACCCCTGATCGCACCAGAAAAGTACCCACCAAACTTAATGAAAAAGCGGTAATAGCTAGCAATAAAGTCCAAGCAGTAAATTGTTGTCGCTGCTCACTAACCGCTAAGGAATGCAACAACGCCGTACCAACCAACCACGGCATAAATGACGCATTTTCAACCGGATCCCAAAACCACCAACCACCCCAACCTAATTCACGATAAGCCCACCAGCTACCTAGGGTGATCCCTGCCGTTAAGCAGCACCAAGCAGCGAGCGTCCATGGACGCGTCCATTTCGCCCATGATGATTCAACTCGGCCCAACCAAAGGGCTGCAATAGCAAAAGAAAAAGCAACTGAAAAACCAACATACCCCATATAAAGCATTGGTGGATGGAATAAAAATCCAGGATCTTGCAACAATGGATTCAGATCACGCCCTTGGCTGTTTAAGAGCTGAAATTGACGTGCAAATGGATTGGAGGTGCACAACAAAAACAAAATAAAACCAACACTTAGCCCACCTAAAACGACCAGCACACGAACTCGCAAAGCTTCCGCAAGGCCCCGGCTTAAAAAATTAACCGCCAGCATCCACAAACTCAGGATAGCAACCCAAAGGAGCATTGACCCCTCATGCCCGCCCCAAACAGCGCAGAGCTTATAAAACCAAGGTAGAGAAAGGCTAGAATTGGTCAAGACATAACTTACGGTAAAATCATCACGCAAAAAACAAAGTGTCAAACAACAATAAGCAATAGCTACACATGCAAACTGGCCACAAACGTATACACGAGCAGTGGCTTGCAATATTGGTTTTTTGCACCACAGGCCGAGGGTAGGAACAACCGCTAACATTAACGCAAAAAGCAAAGCTAAAACTAACGAAAACAATCCAATTTCAGCAATCATCAAATCTTATCCCTTTTAGCTTGCTTGATCGCATCTTTAACTTCTGGCGGCATATATTTTTCATCATGTTTTGCTAGAACCTCTGTAGCTTGCACAAAGTGATTATCAACAAGCTGACCTAAGGCTACAATACCTTGCCCTTCCCGGAATAGATCAGGCAATATGCCACGGTAGGCAACGGTGATTGTGTGAGCATAATCAGTGATATCAAATTTCACCGTTAAATCTTCGCCACTCCGCTTAACGCTACCAGGCACAACCATGCCCCCTACCCGGATCGCATGTTGACTCGGCGCCTCACCCTTAGCAATTTGGCTGGGCGTATAAAATAGGCTGATATTTTGCCGTAATGCGTAAAGCATCAACGCCGATGCAATAGCCAAGACGCTAACCATGAGTATCAATACCATTAATTTGCGTTTACGGGCAGGATGCATCGTTTATTGCCTTTTGAACCAAAGTTGTAATACCTTACGAGTACGCTTTGTTTGCCATTTGATACTTAAAATATTAAACACCAAAACAAAAAGAACCAAACCATAAGCCGGCCAAATAAAGCGGGCATATCCTCCCATGGACAACCACTGCATCAATTGACTCATTTCCGTTTCCCCTCGATCATCCCTTGGACCCAGCTTTGACGACGCTCACGCAGTAATAGCTCATTTCGTGTTTTTAATAAAATAGCTAACACGCAATAAAGCGCAAAACCAACCAGCATCAATAGTAAGGGATAAAGCATGCTCATATCGATTTTAGGTTTAGCCATTAAAGACAGGGTTGCACCTTGATGCAAACTATTCCACCAATAAACCGAGTAATGAATAATCGGTAAATCAACCAAACCAACCAACGTTAAAATCGCAACAATTTTATCGCCCTGCTCTCTGTTTTGATAGGCATGGCCCGTAGCAATTACAGCACTGTATAGAAACAAAAGGATGAGTTCAGAAGTCAAACGCGCGTCCCAAACCCACCAAGTTCCCCACATGGGCTTACCCCAGATGCTACCGGTCACTAAGGCTAAGAACGTCATGCACGCGCCTAATTGTGCACAGACACCTAAAAAAACGCCCGCCATTTTTATACGCCAAACGAGTAATAATACCGCCAAAAAGCCCATCCAGACATAAAGAGCCATCGATAAAAACGCGCTGGGTACATGAACATAAATAATACGAAACGCATCGCCCTGCTGATAATCAGGCGGCGCGAAGACCAATCCCCAAATAAGGCCCGTTGCCAATATCAGCAATGTGCTGGCTGCAAACCAAGGGATCCAACGACCTGACATTTGGTAAAATGTCTTGGGCGAAGCTAGTTGATATAATAGCTTCCACATAGGGAATAATTCAATCAGAAATGGATGTGAATTTTAACACGCATTTCAACGCCTGTCTGCAACTCAATGTGTTATTCCTCTGTACATGAAAAAAAATCTGTCATGTACAGAGGTGTTATTCTCAAAGCAAATTTCTTTCCCTAACCATAGGCAAAGATCATTCATTCTACATCCAGCTGAGGGTCGAACATTTTCTAGCGGCCCCTGATGTTCCTCCTGTTGAGGTTATTTGTGAAGAGCTCGCAAACGTTGCTCATATTGCTCTAAACTACATATTTGCTCCTTTGATTCTACTGCATACTCACGGCCTGGAATTTCCCTTACGGCAACAACAGTAGACTTAACGTTCCTATTACAAGAAACATCTAAAGTATTATATTCAACAATGACCGTAATATTGTTACTAAGATCCTCTTCGTAAAATAACTCACTGGCCGAGAATTCTATTAGGGACTGTTGACAATTGCTCTATAAGGCCCACGTGGCAAGGCTTGTCCGCGCCATCCAGGATGGTCTCCAGATACTGCGGACAAGCCTTGGTACGTAGGCACTTTAGAAGATGTGAGGAAATGACTTGTCAACAGACCCTGGTTTTAAATAATTAAGCGACAGCGACAAATAATGCTGATATCTCCCCTTACATGAGTGAGAATAGTGTCCCTTTAATTGACCTAAATTATATTGCATTGACAGCATCGCGAGCTAAAACTTTCCGTTTGAGGCGCTGTACTTTCCTTAAAAAACGTATTAGAAGATGGTGATCTCTTAATTAATTTTTGATGCTCATCAGCCGGTTTGTCTTCGAGGGATATTGTTACCATTTCCTCTTTGTATGCATTCCGTTCGTGCTTTTGTAGGCATAAATGCAAAATAACAGACCTAGTTTCAGTGATCTGTCTCCCTTCTTTTGCAGAAGTGGCTATGGAAGAATGAAAGCATCCCAAAGCCATCATTTTTCCAGCTTGTCCAATTTGGCCTCCAGTGCATCTGATTTGGTTCCCACCAAAATAATCGGAGAATCTGGGCCGTTTATCTTTTGAAACAATTCGATAGTTTCTTTTGTGTACTTGATATTAAGCTCATGGGTTGTGAGATCGACACAAAATAGCGCAATATCGACATTTTTCATGTGACTAGGATATAAACGAATCTGGTTTGGATCACCAGGAAATTCCCAAATTCCAACCGATTTATTCTGAGTGATATGATCGAAGTAACAAGGAAACACCGTTGGATGATGCGACTCTTGAAAAACGTGATTCGCTGAGACGACCCTAGTAATGAGCTCGGTTTTTCCGCTCGCTGTTTACCCCAAAAATAGTGCCACACCTACTTTTGTAACTGGCATACAAAACTCCTATTCATCACAATAATGCCGTTTAGGCTCCCTAATTAGAGAGGTGTTTAGCGGGGATCGAAGGCATCTCGCACGGCATCTGCAAACAGGTTGCTCGCGAAAGCTCAAGGCACGCAGCATTAATCATGTTTCCCCTGCTCATGGTCATAGGAGACACACCCACTCCGACATAAGACAAAACAGCTTCGGCAAGAACCAAAAAACTATAATCCAAAACGAAGGTAATCACCACAATATGCATCAAATGAGGTAATAGATGTTTCCACATAATAAAGACAACCTATTCCCAAGAAACCAAATAGGAATGCTTTTGCAATAACGGGTATAGGAATTTCAAAGGCCCTATTTCCCAATTCCTGAAAGTATTATGACCAAAGTATTAGCAACAACAGAACCAAACCTATCACGTTTTATCACAATCCAACCCGTTATCATGAAAAATCGACCCTGCCCACCTGTTAAGGCTGCATTTTTCTGTGTGATTTATACCCATTAATAATCTAAGGACCGGACATTTCGCACCATGGTATAAACTTTTTATTAATTAACTTGGAATAATTCTAGTTGATAAATATATCAACAAATTTCATGTAATATTTACAGACAATCAGATTTTTATTGAGTTAATTTGGCTTTGATTTACATATGCTGCGGAATGTCCGAAGGACGATAAGAAACTGCATGCATTCGACCTCTTTCGAAACTAGCAAATTAGTCTAATTTGCTAGGTTCGAAAGAGGTCTAATAAGAATTTAGGCGCGAGTATGGCTATATTTGATTGGTTGTTTGGTACGTTATACATGCCTACTAAAAAGATACAATTGCTTCAATTCGGTGTGAATGGAGGGCAGCATTTGAAAACGATGGTCGCATCGATGCTTTATCCGTGTCTTCATGCCATGAAGGTAAAGCGATGGTTCAAAAAATATGATTTTTATACTCGATTACGTCATTTTTTAGGGGAATCGTTTCGTAAGTCCTAACGCAAATAAAATGTTTCTTTTTTGGACATATCAATTTATGGTTGATCAAATTATTGGCTATAAGGTTTGAAAATGAAACAAAAGCTTGAAGTGGAGTTAAATACGCGAGTGGTTGTGCCTAGTCATCAGGCATCAGCATCAGCATCAGCAGGGGAAGGAGAAGTAAAAGAAGACATTGAAATCGTCAGTAGTATTACTGAAATACTTGCATTTTTAGATGATGGAAAAGCTTATGCATCTGCTCCTGAGAAAAGAGTACCTCAATCTGCCCAAAAAGGAGAACTCTGCTGGTATTATGCTCTAAATCGTATACGTGAGCGACATGGTAAAGATGCTCGTCCAAACGCTGATCGACATGTTGAACAAATCATCTCAAGCTATCGAAAAGAATTAACAAGGGCTGGTACTATTTGTCTAGCACTCAATGTTTTCAGCAAGCACTTTCCAGCGGACAAACCTATTGGAGGGGTTAGTGTTAATCATCTTGATAAATATTTACAGAATGCTGAGCGCTTGCATCCGGAGTTAAAAAAATATTATGCCTTGTTTATAGAAGTAAAAACATTATGTTTAACACATGCTATAGAATCTCAGAAAGCGGCAAAGACGCAGGCTGCAGATGGTGCTTTTCTACAACACTTATTGCAGGTCACGTTAGCTGATTTACCCTATTTTGACGAAATTCAACGACGTATTAAAGCAACAGGCCTAGATAACGCTCAACTCAACTATTTTGAATTTATCGGGAATCTAGGGCAATTGACTGCTTTAAGACAAGAAGAACCTACCGCGCAAGAATTTATGAATAGGATGACTATTTTATTTGCAGGGATCATGGACACTGCACTAAATAGTGGCAAACATGGTTGCAGTGATGATTTTACATTAAACGATGCTGTTGAATTCTGTGATGGCTTCTCTAAGGTTAACGCTGTAAAAAAACTATATAATAATTTAGCTTTAAAAGCAGAGCTCTCCTTTTTTGAAAAAATACTAACCCTTGGCGTTTATAATAAATCAGCTTTGCGGGTAGGGAAGGCAATGGCTGCAAAAATGCATTCTGTTATTAATGCAGATGATTTGACTAAACCATCTACTAGTAGATGGTTTAGTCAAATCATCTGCATTAATAACAGAATCAACAAGATTGGCAAAAACAATTTTTGCTACAGCACAAGCGTATGCATATTATAAAGTTATTGATTTATACGATCTAAAAAAATTAACGTGGTCACCAACCGATATTTCGCGGCATAACTGTTGATTTTAATCATTAAACTGGATTAATATTGCGTTAAAATAGACCTTTTTTTCTGTTTTAGCTGG
>CAMBDN010000097.1 GCA_945865355.1 Legionella genomosp. 1 | reverse complement strand
GATATGAACATGGGTAGGTCTTGTCACGTCAATCTACCCCTTGATATCCATTAAATGCCAAATCTTCGAAGCGAGTATATTTACCAAGAAAGGCAACCCGAACCTTGCCAATAGGACCGTTACGCTGTTTAGCAATAATAATTTCTGCTGTTCCCTTGTCTGGACTATCTTCGTTATACACTTCATCACGATAGATAAAACAAATTAAATCCGCATCTTGCTCAATTGCCCCTGATTCTCGTAAGTCCGACATAACCGGACGCTTATCTTGTCGCTGCTCCAAACTACGATTTAACTGCGACAATGCGATAACCGGAACCTGCAATTCTTTAGCGAGTGATTTTAAGCTGCGCGAAATTTCTGAAATTTCAGCGGTGCGATTATCGGCTTTAAAACCTGGCACTTTCATTAATTGTAAATAGTCGACCACAATTAGCCCTAATTGACCATGTTCTTTCACTAAGCGCCGTGCTCTAGCACGCATTTCCGAAGGACTGAGTGCGGCTGAATCATCAATAAATAACGGAGCTTCAGATAACATGTGTACAGCAGAGGTCACTCTGGGCCAATCATCATCATCTAACTTACCAGTACGAATGCGATGTTGATCAATCCGGCCTAATGACGACATCATTCTCATGGCAAGTGAATCACCTGGCATTTCCATAGAAAAGACCAACACCGGTTTATTCGCTTTGATAGCAGCATGTTCGGCAATATTCATAACCAATGTAGTCTTACCCATCGACGGGCGGCCCGCAACGATGACTAAATCAGATTTTTGCAACCCGGAGGTTAATTCATCCAGATCAGAAAGCCCCGTAGCAAGACCGGTAATAGAATCACCACTATGATAAAGCGCATCAATTCGCTCAACCGCCCGCACTAAAATAGACTTAATAATTTCTGGGCCACCATCAGAAGGCGTTTGTTCAGCAATGGCAAATACCTTGCTTTCAGCAAAATCAAGTAACTCAGGTACTTCTCGACTACCAGGATTATAAGCGGAATCAGCTATTTCGGTAGCAACTGCAATCAATTGTCGCTGAACTGACTTTTCCCGAACGATATCAGCATACGCAGATACGTTAGCAACACTGGGGGTATTATTGGCCAATTCGAACAGGTAGGCTTCGCCACCCGCATCATCCAACGCATTATTTGACTTTAAGGTATCTAGTAGCGTTACTACGTCAAAGGGTTGGTTTTTATTAGCAAGGGTAAGAATGGCTTGGAATAAGATCCGGTGTTCGGTGCGGTAAAAATCATCGCCACATACTTTCGAACTAATTTTATCCCAAGCTTGGTTTTCAAGCATCAAGCCACCAATGATCGCCTGTTCAGCTTCGGCCGAATGTGGTGGCTTTTTCAATGGATCCACCGATTTTTTTCGTGTTTGCAGGTCTAACATAGTTCCAACAAATTATCGTTTATTAGGAACGTATTGTAATACTCAATGGCTTAAAAGTAACGCAATACCCAACCAGATATGAATGGCTAGGGTTCGTCACTGACTATTTTTTGATGCAGGAGGACTTGCCTCTTCCTTCTTTTTCTTCTTCAAATGTTCTGCTAGTCGCTGATGACTCCTCATCTGCCTCTATAAACGGGGTCTAACGGGCCGACCTATGCTCGCTCCCAAACTTGCGTTCGTCCGAGCATTGATATCCCTATATAACCACGTACGTATAATTTATCCCCCTTCATGGTCATTTTGAAATGGTAAATCTTCCCTGTTTTTGCATCGAGAATTTGGCCATCATCCCAAGTAGTGCCATCTCCTTTATCTTTCAAACCCCAAACAATTTGCATGCCTTTAATCGGTTTATCCTTGAAATCACCTGGGCATGCAGAGCAAATTCCAGTATCACCTGGCTTTGGGTAGGTGCCAGCCACAGTGCCAGTCATCGTCCCATCTTGAATAACAAAATTAATTATCGCCCTTTTCTCACCGGTTTTATCATCAATGGTTACCCAATTACCCTCCGGTGTAGCCAGAGCAAAGGCTACTGGTAGATACAATATTGCAAATAGCGCTGAAAATACCCCTTTAAATGCATTCATTGATCATCTCCTATAGATTAACTCGGGCATGTCCTATGACACCTTATTATTCGAATTTACACGTGGCACGCTAGACGTCATAAAAATCATAAGCGATGATGGTGTGCTTTGCAATTGCAGCTCGTTTTCCTATATAAGCTTTGGTTGTTTTGGTGTTAAACAATTTTTGTGTTAGTCTTGACAAAGAGAGAAAACGACTGTAGCATAGTTTATGCGCGACGAAACCATTATTTTTCAATTAGCCACTCATTACTTACCGAGAATAGCACTACGACTGGAGTGCCTTTTTCTTACGATAGAGCAAGCCTGCGAAGAAACTCATCCGGTTATTCACCACTATGCCTTAAAAAATATTATTGAAATCATCCTATTAATTAAAAAGCCTGAACTTAAAAGTCGTTTCTTAAAAGAATTTATGCGCATAGAACATGCAATAAATAAGTCACAAACAACGATATCAAATGCCTTATATGCTGATCTTTTTATACAAGTGCAACATCTAAGCCATGTTGTCGGTAGATTTGGTGAATCACTAGATAATGATCCATTTTTGCAATCAATCAGATTGACCCAAGCAGCGAGTCAAAATGATTGTGAGTTAAATTCACCACCCTTATTAATCTGGCTAGAAAACAGCCCCACGCACCGCCAACAAGATTTAAAAAAATGGTTGAAACACTTGAGAACATTGTATAACACAGTTGCTGTATATCTATCGTTACTAAGAAACACCGCGGAATTTGATAAAGTAGATATGTTTAATGGTTTTTATCAACGCTCTCTCCCTTCAAAAGCATCCTGTCACCTGATCTTATTAAGAATGGATAAGAATTGCGGCATTATTCCAAAAATGCAGTTAGGTCACCATGGTTTAAGTCTGCGATTATGTGAGGCTAACTCTATGCAAGAAGTACGTCGAACTGATACAAAGATTGATTTGGCAATTTGCCAATTATAAATTGACGCGTATTAGGAAGGATTTGTCATTGGTAAAGCCCCACGTACCTAAGGCGTTACAATTTTTGTTGAATAAGCTTGATAATTTCAACATTTGCTGGGGGAAACTGATAATTTTTTAAGTTTTCTATCTCTACCCAACACATATCCAGCTGCTCTTCGAGACAAGCTGCCTCACCCTGATAGCTATGCACGTGATAAACCAATAATGAGATGGGTTGCTGTTGGTATTTGTGCCCTATTTCACCTAAATAATCAAAAGCTATGATATCAAGACCAACCTCCTCTTTGATTTCCCGTAACAAAGCCTCAGACGGCAGCTCTTCCTTTTCTATTTTACCACCTGGAAACTCCCACATGCCACCACATGACACATGTTGAGGACGTCGTGTAATTAAAATACGTTGCTCAGCATCAGTAATAACAGCAACGGCTACATTCACCCCCACGTCCTTTGTGCTATCGGAAAGGGGGGACTTTTGTGAGAGATGCGATCGCCGTCATGCAAGGCTTCCATGGCAATTCTTGAATTTTTTTCCTGAACCACAAGGACAGACATCATTACGTCCTACTTTCTTTTCATTTCGTTTAAACGTCGTGTTTATATTGTCGTTATCTACCCCGGCTTGCATATCATCTGCATGAATAAATTGCATTTTTTGTGCTTGCTCTGCTCGCCGTTGCTCCTCGACAGCACTCACATCTTCCTCTGATTTAACTTCAACAGAGGTCAACAGCCGGATGATGTCATATTTTAAATTATCTAACATCGAAGAAAATAAAGTAAATGCTTGGCGTTTATATTCTTGTTTTGGATCTTTTTGCGCATAACCCTGTAGATGAATCCCTTGACGCAAATGATCCATGGCCGCCAAATGCTCCCGCCAGTGATTGTCCATGGTTTGTAAAATCACGGACTTTTCAAATTGCGCTAGTACTTCGCGGCCAATTTGCTGCTCTTTTTCTTTGTATTGTGCTGTACTCAGCGCGATAACTTGCTCTTTAATTTGTGATGACTGAATACGATGATCTGTATCAATCCATTCTTTGACAGGGGCTTTCAATTTAAAATCATCAGCAAGCACTTGGGTAAGCACAGGAATGTCCCATTGATCTTCTAAGCTTTCAGGAGGAATATAACTATCGACCATTGAGCTCATCACGTCATCACGCATCGCATCTACTGCATCCAAGGGGTCAACCATCTCCATGATTGAAGCACGTTGGGAATAAATGACTTTCCGCTGCTCATTCGCTACATTATCATACTCAAGTAATTGTTTACGCACATCAAAATGGTGCCCCTCTAATTTCCGCTGTGCGTTTTCAATCGCTTTTGTAACCAGGTTATGCTCAATCGGCTCACCGGGTTTCATACCTAAACGCTTCATCATCGAAGCAACTCGTTCTGATGCAAAGATGCGCATCAGACTGTCTTCAAGCGATAAGTAGAAACGACTACTACCAGGGTCTCCTTGTCTTCCAGAGCGACCACGTAATTGGTTATCAATACGTCTTGACTCGTGACGCTCAGAACCAACAATGCGCAATCCACCCGAAGCGATAACTGAATCGTTACGCTGTTGCCAATCCTCTTTCAATTTTTGCCGTTCAGCGTCACTAGCATCCTCCGCTAACATCGCAATCTCCGCCGCCAAACTACCACCTAAAACAATATCTGTACCTCGCCCCGCCATGTTTGTAGCGATTGTAACAACACCTGGACGTCCTGCCTCAGCAATAATCTGTGCTTCTTTTTCATGAAATTTTGCATTGAGCACTTGATGCTTGATACCAACCTTCTTTAATAGGCCACTTAACAATTCAGAGGCTTCAATTGATGCAGTACCCACTAGCACTGGTTGGTTGCGAGCAACACAATCACGTATATCATCAATAATTGCTTGGTACTTGTCTTGCTGTCCCAGATAGATTAAATCAGGCTCATCTTTGCGAGACATCGATTTATTGGTTGGGATAACGACCACTTCTAGATTGTATATTTGTTGGAATTCGTAGGCTTCAGTATCTGCAGTACCGGTCATTCCTGACAATTTTTCATAGATACGGAAGAAGTTCTGGAAAGTAATTGAGGCCAAGGTCTGATTTTCATTTTGAATGGCAACTTGTTCTTTCGCTTCAACCGATTGATGCAGCCCTTCTGACCAACGCCTACCCGGCATGGTACGACCGGTGTGCTCATCAACAATAACCACCTGGTTGTTTTGAACAATATAATCAATATCACGATGGAACATGGTATGTGCTTTCAACGCCGCATTAACATGGTGCATTAACATGATATTACTGGCATGATAAAGACTCTCACCGGGATCAATCAAATTTGCTTTAACAAGCAATTCTTCAACGTGCTGATGCCCTGCCTCCGTCAAATGTGCCTGCTTTTGTTTTTCATCGATAGTGTAATCACCACCATCATCTTCTTGTTGCTGCATTTTCAGCTGGGGTATTAATAGATTTACTTTCTTATATAGTTCTGAACTGTCTTCAGCCGCCCCTGAAATAATCAGTGGTGTACGCGCCTCATCGATGAGAATAGAGTCGACCTCATCAACGATCGCAAAATTTAATTCGCGCTGAACTTTGTCAGCAGGACTAAACGCCATGTTGTCGCGCAAATAGTCAAAACCAAATTCGTTGTTCGTTCCATAAAGGATATCAGCAAGATATGCCGCTTGCTTTTCTTTATGGGGCATATCAGGGTAAATCACACCAACAGTTAACCCAAGGAATTCAAAAATAGGTTTCATCCATTGACTATCTCGCTTCGCCAGATAATCGTTGACAGTAACGACATGCACACCATAGCCGCTGATTGCATTAAGATACGCAGGAAGCGTTGCAACCAAGGTTTTACCTTCACCGGTACGCATTTCTGCAATATTTCCCTCGTGCAAAACCATGCCACCGATTAATTGCACATCAAAATGACGTAAACCGAGTGTACGTACAGATACCTCTCGAACCAAAGCAAAAGCCTCTGCTAGCAATTGATCTAGCGTTTCTCCGGCGGTAAAACGCGCCTTGAGCTCTGCCGTTTTCCCAGCCAATTGCTGGTCAGTTAGCCGCTGCATCTGGGGTTCAAAGGCATTGATGTCCAATACTGTTTTTTCCATGCGCCGTAACGTTCGCTCATTACGACTACCAAACATCCTCTTCATCAACGTATTCAGCATGGCCTGGCCAATCCCCTAAACAATTTATACTTCACGCACGTAAGTACAGTTATCAAAGCCGCCTAATTTACTAGAATTCGCGGGAAAATGCCATGATAAGACGTCTGGTGCTAACAATTCTGCAACGATAAAAACTACCTTTTCAGCAAGAATTCCAAACGTGGTGTATATTTATTTATATACATGCGTTTTTATAAATCTTGCTGAGCTCTTTTGAATCGGAGATTATTATGTCAGTATCAGAAAAGCAGATTCGTGACATGCTAATAGCAAATAAATATGAACGGTATGCCGTTGAGGACATCCTGAGCTTCCCACAATGTGTTCCATACGGAAAAGATGGCGATATTGCAATAAATCGCTTTAGACAATGGTAAGCTGGTGATAAAAAGCCACCCGCAGGAAATTTATCCCCACCAAAGCCAACTTGTAGAACATTTACAGTTCATGCAGAACAAATGAGCAAAACACCGGAACACCAAAAATCTGCAGAGTGTAGTAAATTTGCCAAATTAGCCATTGGCGAGCTATTGGAAAATCGTGCGGTAACGGATGAGTACAATATCGTTATGGCCGGCATAATGGATGATAGGCATAACATTGCGCTGCTCATACCTAAGAAATATGAATTTGCTAACGATGATCCGAAGATAAAAGCCGGCAGGCTCCCACCAGGTAGTTTAATTGTAGATCCGTGGGCAAGAGCGTTAGGTCATTCACCAGAAATTAGTTTGGCTGTTACACCTGAGAAGTTTCATTTTTACGGCTCTCTTCCTGGAGTGAATATTCACTATCAATCAAAGCATGATGCAACGGTAGAAACATATCATCAAAATAAAGCTTTAGCCGCTGCACAAGGCCCTCTCGTTGGCGTACAACTAGGTGCTGCGCATGATTCACCAGTTGATCAGAGGGAAGCACGACGCCTAGACCGTGCACGTAAAGCTGAAGCAGAACGTGATGTGTTGGCAGGCAGGCCCAGTTCAGCTCCAGCTAGAAGCAGTGCACCAGCTGCTTCGGCGGCCGCAGCAAGTGTCGATGAGGTAAGACCCGGTTCAGCTCCGGCAAGAGGTATATCGAATAGTAATGCCTTAGCTGCGTTGCTAGCAGCAGGGCCCCCTTCAAGACGAATTACCCCGCCAGGAGCGGCCCCAGTGCAAGACCCAGCGCCTAGCGCACCGAGCCCACGAGAAATAAGAGACGAAGCGCCACTCCACGCGGCTCCAGGAGTTGCTGCTGCAGCGCCAGAAGCCCAAGCATCGTCTAGTTGGGCATTACCGAGCGTGTGGACTATGCTTACTATCACCGCAGGGGTTTTAGGCGCGGGAATTGCCGCAGCCAGTCAGTTACTCCAAAGTAACAAGGACGATATCTCACCACGACCTTAATAGGGTCCTACTCGAACGGCACTCAGCTAAGGGTTTTACATCACTTGGGAACCGTTTGGCCCCTACTCCATCCCTTCCAGCAAAGTGGTAGCCTGTCCCAGTCCCACAGCACTACCTGATTGCTGAATACCCATTAATTGGGCTTTCCAAGCACGCGCCCCAGGCAACCCGTGGGCAAGATTAAAAATAGGTTTTAATAATATGCTAATAGGCACGCCTTTTTTATTCGCCACCTGGGCATAAGCCACATAATGTTCTAAAACACTTGAACGCTTTAATAAAGGAATGTGTGGAAATAAGTTGTGATGTATTATTGCAATCGCATAAGGATTTTGACACGCTAGTCGACCCAGCATTACCCCATCTACATGTTGTAAATGTTCATGAATCTCATCAAACGCGTTGATATTGCCGTTTAATACCACCGGTATTGATGGTAAATCTTGCTTGATTTTATAAACATAATCGTAATGCAAAGGAGGAATTGTACGATTCTGTTTTGGATTTAATCCATGCAACCATGCTTTACGCGCGTGCACAATGAGTTTGTCACAACCCGCAGCAATTAGCAGGTTTGCAAACGTGCTGAAAAACTCATAACTGTCTTGATGATCAATCCCAATTCTAGTTTTAGCTGTTACAGGAATTCCAACGGCCTGTTTCATGGCCATGATGCAATCAGCAACTCGTTGTGGTGCCGCCATTAAACAAGCTCCAAACTGCCCCGCCTGCACACGATCACTAGGGCAGCCTAAATTTAAATTGATTTCGCTATAACCCTGTTGCTCCGCAATTTTTGCACAGCGCAGCAAAGCATCACTATCAGCACCTCCCAATTGCAATGCCAATGGTTTTTCCATTTCATGAAAATGCAATGCCCGCATGGGATTGTTATCGATTGCCCCTGGTGTTTGCATATCGGTATACAATAATGCCAGCGGCGCCAACATGCGCATAAATACCCGAAAATGGGTGTAGGTCCAATCAATCATAGGCGCAATAGCCAGCGGAGAAATTAACCCCGGCAATAAAGAGGGAGGCGATGCAGAAGACACTTCAACTTATCTCTAAAATCAAACCAGGCATTATACGCTATTTGGATGGCTGTTCAAAATATACACCCATTGCAGGACACTATTAAAGCTGTTATTTTTGCACCAAAATTAGGGCGTGTTGACATATATGGACCCTGCCCCTAGATTTATCATTTAAATTAACCATCAAAGTA
>CAMBDN010000096.1 GCA_945865355.1 Legionella genomosp. 1 | reverse complement strand
AAAATGAGTATCATCTTTTGCTGTAGCCGACCTGATACTGTGAATATATTGCTCTTAAATAGTTCGTTTTCAATTAAAAACAACCAGGTTAAGTCTTAAAAGTCTTATTTTTGGTGCGAAATATAGGTTAGATGGCAAGTGACTTTTTTAAAAGACCCAGTACATTGATAGCAAATTTGCATGAATTTCGTCATCACTTAATCTCCAAACAATCAGAAGTTTGGGAGAACCCGTCTGAAAAAATTTCCTGGCTCTCTCAATTGGTTGTGAAAATATTGAAACAACGTCATGATCCTCTTGCTATAAATAACCCAAACTATCAAAGTGCAATTTGGTTTTTAGTCGCCGAAGTTTATTGGCAAGCGATGCTTTTAGCAAAAAAAGATAACGATGTGAGTTTACAATCATTCAACTTCATGCAAATTATGGAATGTATTGATTGGATTGATGAAATTTATCTTCAACAAAAAAATTTAGATCAAGAGCCGGATTATTCTTTGATAGCCTCCTTTAATTCTTTTGGATTTTCGAGTACTGAAAAAGTTCGAGAGTCACTGATTAAATATGCCATCGATAGCAGCGAAAACATTGCTAGCAAAAGCCAGGACATAAGCTTCCACCTTTAAACCCTAGCGAAAGGGCTGTAGCGAAAAACCAAGATCTTCAAGTGGAATGGGTATATACTAGACGCGAATAATTTTCGGGACTCTAATTCGCTTAGAATCTCAATGATCGATTTGCAACATCGGCAAACTAAAGGCTAACCCGCTACGCATAACAAAAGTAGCAGAACAACTGAAGAGAGAGGAGTTGGACGTTAGGATGGATATTCAGGACAGCATACACGGCCTATTTGAAGAACAAGTTAAACGAACCCCGGCCAATATTGCGATCGTTTTTGACAATGAATCAATCACCTATCAACAACTCAATGAAAGATCAAATCAACTGGCTCATTACTTACTTGAAATGGGTGTTGAGCCTGAAATTCAAGTCGCCATCTGCATGGAACGATCGATCGATCTTCTCTGCGTTATTATCGCTATTTTGAAGGCGGGCAGTATTTATGTGCCATTAGATCCCTTACACCCCGATACACGACTATTATTTACTCTAACTGATAATAATAATCCCGTTGTCATTACAAACTCAGCGTTTAAAGAGCGGTTTACTGATTATCAAAGTAAATTGATTGTCCTTGACCATAAAAAACACGAAATCAGTCAGCAGCCCATTCATAATCTTGATGCAGTACTAGTACCACAACAGTTAGCCTATGTAATTTATACCTCTGGCTCAACTGGAAAACCCAAAGGAACACTCGTTGAACATCGAAGTGTTGTCAATTATTGCCGTTGGTTTGCTGATTATACCGATTGCCAGCCACTTGATCGTATTGATTTTTCATCAAATTACATTTTTGACATGGCAGTTACAACGTCAATCGTTCCTCTTATGATCGGTTTAACCATTGTAATTTGTAATGATGAGATTAAAAAAGAGGTGCGTTATTATCTTAAATACCTTGAAAGCAACCAAGTCAATATCATTAAAGTAACCCCGAGTTACTTTAAAGTCTTATTGCATGAAGTAAAAAATAACCCGCTTGCACTACCCGATTTAAAAAATATTATTTTGGGTGGAGAAAACTTACCAACAGCTGATTGTTCAGCCTGGCTTGCTACTTACCCAGAGCATAGGCTATTCAACGAGTATGGACCAACAGAGGCTACCGTTGCAGTATCACAATATAAAATATCTGCTAACGATATCCCCTCTCTTGGCGCAAGTATTCCTATAGGCCAGCCCGGCCCTAATATGGACTGCTACATCATTAAAGACAATACCCAGCTTGTTACTGATGGGGACATCGGCGAATTATTTATCGGTGGCGATTGTCTCGCTCGTGGTTATTTGAATCAACCCGAGTTAACTCAAAATCAATTTGTTACCAGTCCATTTAGTCCTGATGAAAACAAGCGCCTATACAAAACAGGAGACTTGTGTCGACGATTACCCGATGGAATGATTGAGTACATTGGGCGCATTGACAATCAAGTGAAAATTCGAGGCTTTCGTATTGAGCCAGGCGAAATAGAACGATGTTTAATAACCCACCCGACCATTAAAGATGTCGTTGTGCTGGCTCAGAAAGATGAGTTCCATGAAAAACTGATCGCGTATTATATTTTAAATAATATAAACATCGCCCCCAACGTTAGCCAACTTCAACAATACTTAGGTATGAGTTTACCGCAGTACATGATCCCCGCAGCTTTTGTGCGAATTGAAGCATTCCCCCTGACCACAAATGGTAAATTAGATCGACAAGCCCTCCCCATACCCAGATTTACTACTAACCAACATTATTTAGCGCCCAGTACCGCAATGGAAAAGACTCTTGCAAAAATTTGGGCCGAAGAGCTTGGTCTTAAATTAATTGGTATTGAAGATAATTTTTTTGAGTTAGGTGGCCACTCCTTATCTGCGGCGCGAATTATTTCAAAAATAAACAGTACATTAAGTAAAGAAATTACACTTCGTCAATTTTATGAAGCAGCCACTATCATGAAACTGCTTTCAGTCGTGTATGATGAAAAAAATATCGATGAAAAGCCTGCAGCACTACACACACTATTGCATGATGAGCACGCACTCTTACCATTAACGGATTTTCAACTATTGCTTTGGTTGTCCAATACCTTTGAACCCAAAGCTAAAAAACTGAATATATTGGCAAGAAAACGGTTGAAAGGTCGACTGGATAAAGATGCGATCATGTTTGCATTTAATGCCGTATTAAAAAAGCATGAGATTTTATTGTATCAAGTATTAAAATTTCGCCCAGCACAACGCGTGCAAAAAGATTTACATTTTACAATTATCGAAAGAAATCTGGCTCCGCTTACTGAACAAGAGTGCGAATTAGCACTGAGGTCATCGGTTAACGAGTTAGAATACTATTCCAATTGGCACAAAGACGCACCACTACTTACCGCCAGGTTATTTCATCTTAAAGACAATGAAACCGAACTACAAATCTGCATGCCCCATATCATTTCAGATAATGTTTCACCACACATTATCTTCTCCGATTTATCTATATTTTATCTTCGCTATCACGAGCAAGCAACTATCGATACAGTCAGTATTGATAAACGGTATAGAGACTATCAAGAGAATGAACAGCTCTATTCACAAGAAACCGCTAACAGAGATACCATTTTTTGGGAAAAATATCTTGGGGACGCTCATTTATTCGCCTTCTCTCCCGAATATATCGTCAAAAATATGGCAGCTGCAGGTCTTTCCTATTCAACCTATACTGAAATACCAGAAGAAGCACTGAATAAATTACAACAATTTTGTGCAGAGAACTGCATTAGCATTAACGACGGGCTATGCGCAGTCCTAAGTCTTGCTTTGGTGAACTGTTGTGGCGGATTCACTGATGAAACCAAGAATATTTTTATGAATATCGTAAAGTCAACTCGCGGCAATCAATTTTATGATGAAACAGTAGGCTGTTTTCTTAAGCTTGAGCCCATCAAAGTCGGCCTCAATAAGACATCAAATTTAATCAGCTTATCCAAACAAATTCATCAATCCACAATTGATACTGCGCCACACCAACAGTGTTCTAGCTTGGTCAAGCTTGCGTGCATTCATACCGTTCGTCAGAAAAAAAACATCATCAAACGTTACTTAGTAAAAACTCTCGTATATCTTTACACCAAAATATTACCTACCCCCAACATCGATCGAAACACACTAAACATGTGCCATCGATTAACCACCGTTAACAATTCAAATTATTTTGCAATCAATATCAATGTGCATCAAAGCTTCATTGCCGGTACTAAGAGCCCACACACAGAAGAGTTATTTGGTTTAAACTCTAAACAATTGAAAAAAAACCATTTCGATTTGCTCAAAATTGACCGATTCCTTGATGTTTGTTTGCTACGAGACGACAGCCAAAACACACCTTATATTGTGATTTCAGCCAATCTAATCCCGTCTTTCCGCGCAAAAATAGCACAAGAAGTGATTCGTATCATCGAAGTAGAAACCCTGTTAAACCTTACTGAAACCAAATCTCAATTTGAAGGACTATCTGATCGGATGATTGAAAGAGTAAACAGCAGGAAGAGCCCTGCCGAATGGGTTGCAGGTGTTGCAGATAATTGATTTTAACAAAAAATAATGGCCCTTATCCGAGCTTTTTTATTTTGCAGCATCATTAATTTTCTGATAGCATTCATATGTTTATTTCTAAAATCCACTGTGCAAGGGGCACCCAATGATTAGAAAATTTTTTGTTATTTTCGTATGTATCTTTAGTGCTTCTAGTTTTGCATGCCCTAGAGCTACACCGTTAGGTGATGCTGATTTTTGTTCCTCATTTAAAACAGCAGCTACCTGTTATTGTACCAATGCAGGATTACCTGCTGGAATGTGCCAAAACATGAACCAACTTTATTTACGTATGTTGAGCATCTATTCAACATTACAAAAAGCATGTGAGCATCAAACATATACCACTACCCAAGACTGCATGGATAATTGGAACTGCTACCTCAAGGGTGTCGATTCAACCGGTAAATCTTGTCTCATCAACCATGGCGCCTGCCAATAATATCGTTTTTTCAGACGTTATCCCACGTGACTCCTCTCCAGTAGAGGAGTCGATATGTAAAAGCCAAAGAGATACGTTATCTTGAATAATAAAAAAATTAATTTTCTTCTATTATTGCAAATAACTATTTGCTCGTTTTTTTGCCAGAAAAGCGTGGCGAGCGATAATGCATTTCAATACCCATTTTACATTGGGGCGATTGGGGGGTATGGTGCGACCACGTGGGTAGGACTGGTCCCGCCAAAAGAAAAACAAAACTTAGCAATGAGTTTGACGACGCCAATCGAGGTTGATGAGGGCGGTGCCGTTTGGGGTTTTTTTGGTGGGTATGAAGTGAGCCCCTTCTTTGCCATTGAAGCAAGTTACATGAAATTCCTCGATGCTAGAGTAGTATTTGATGAAGGGAGCCTATTCAGCTTTGATAATGATGAGTTATTAGAGTTCACGACTCGCACTGAGACAGTCAATTTGATGGGGAAAATCATGCTAATCATACCCAAAACAAATATTAGGCTATTTTCCAGCATCGGAGCGACTGGGATACATCGAGAAGACCTACTTCGTGATGAATGGCGTTTAAGACCCACTTTTGGCGTAGGGTTTAATTATAATTTTACCCCCCACGTCATGGGAGAGATCGGAGGAAACTATACAGCCGGTTACGGTGAGGCAGAGATAAATCCAACAGAAAGTTATTTTCCATTTCTTTACTCAGTTACGATGCGGTTAGCTTATCGATTCTAAATTTATCTCAGGATATTTAAATACTCGCGTAGCACAACTATTATTATGAATTTTATTTTTTTAATGATTAATGCTCGCTCTTGTACTAAAATGAACAAATAACAACCAAGCATTGCAGATAGGATCTAAATCCCAGTGAATACGAATGCAACACCTGAACTGTTGAAAAATAATAAATTTTACTTGTTTGGAAAATATTTCTATACCCTCCGTTGGCTCATTATCTTCATGTGGATAGCCATTTTAATCGCTTGCATTCCTTTACTGCCAAGCATTATTAACCCGTTTAAAACCACGGGATTTGTGGATGAACACTCGGCAAGTACAAAAGCGACGCAATATATCAATAAGAAATTAGGTTTCAATAATGAGAATAAATTTCTACTTCTTTATCATAGCAACACACTTCTAGCGACGAACCCTTTATATATCGATAAAATAAAAAAATCACTGTCTGATTTAAGTGATTTTCCAATCAAGCATGAAATTTTCCTTCCTGACAGTAATAAAAATCAAATCTCTAAAGATAAGCACACCGCTTATGTTGCTATTATTCTTAAACGCGCTGAACCTATTAGTGATAAATTACTAGAACAGTTTAAAGCATCCATCAAGATTCCCTCGCACATGACGATCCAGTTTGGCGGGGAGCCTATCTTTGTTGAAGAAATAAATAAACAAACAGAAAATGACCTCTATAAAGCAGACTTTGTTGCGACACCCGTGGCCATTATCACGTTGATTATTGTCTTCGGATCTATCGTCGCAGCCCTTCTTCCGATTCTTTTGGGCGGAGGCTGTGCGCTAATGATTCTCACGACCCTCTATTTTTTAGGACATGTTTTCACTCTATCCATTTTTACTTTAAATATTGCGTTATTACTTGGGCTTTGCCTAAGTCTAGACTATTCGTTATTTGTGATTAGTCGTTTCCGTGATGAGCTAGAAAACGGTCTAAACATTCGTGAGGCCATTGCCGTAACCCAGGCAACAGCAGGAAAAGCAATTTTTTATAGTGGACTCGCTGTTTTCGCGAGTCTCAGTGCTTTATTACTATTTCCAATTAACATCCTCTTTTCTGTAGCTATTGGTGGATTAGTCGCCGTTTTTATGGCTGTATTAACAGCAACACTCATCTTACCTGCACTTCTTGCTGTACTTAAGACAAAAATCAACCTGCTACCTGTTCGACGATTTAAAAAACAGAAAGGGCCACATTTCAATTTTTGGCATTGGATAGCTAAAAACGTTGTTAAACGTCCACTCTTATATTTCTTTTCCATTCTTATCTTATTACTCTTACTTGGGTATCCATTTTTGTCCGCGAAATTTGGCGTTTCTGATTTTCATATCTTTCCTGAGCACTCTACCAATAGAGCGTTTTTTGATACCTATACTGATAAATTTAAAGAAAGTGAGCTATCGCCAATTGTCATATTAATACGCAGTCATGATCAATCCATATTATCGCATCACAGCCTCTCTCAGCTATATGATTTAACCCAAAAAATAAAACATAACCCCTATGTTAAAGATGTAACGAGTATTGTTAATATCAACGCCCATCTAACAAAAAAACAATACTACAATTTATATCATTTGCATCCTGAACGACTTAATAGCAACATTAAAAAATTATTAGCGACCACAACAGGAAAGAACTTCACTGTTATCAATGTGATCAGCAAATATCATGCTAACTCAGCTAAAACACACCTCCTCATTGATGATTTGCAAAACATGAAGATTGGCCGAGGTATGAGTATGGCGTTAACGGGGGCGCCAATTGATAACATCGATGTGATGAAAAGCATTTCTCATACGCTTCCCTACGCCATTTTATGGATCATGGTTTTTACCTATCTTATCTTGTTACTGTTATTACGCTCAGTGTTCTTGCCAATAAAGGCAATTCTCATGAATTTACTAAGCCTTTGTGCGTGCTATGGTGCACTTGTGCTTGTATTTCAAGACGGATATTTGCACCATTTTTTAAATTTTGAAACACAACATATGTTAGATATTAGTTTACTGGTGATTATTTTTTGTGCCCTGTTCGGGTTTTCCATGGATTATGAGGTTTTTTTATTAACGCGAATCAAAGAAAGTTATGAAATAACGCATAACAATGAAAAGAGCATTGTTTTTGGCATAGAAAAAAGTAGTCGCATTATTACAAGTGCCGCACTGATTGTGATTTTTATCTGCGGCTCCTTCCTCGTTGCTGACGTATTAATGGTAAAGGCATTTGGACTAGGTATTGCTGTGGCCATTTTTGTAGATGCCTTTCTAATACGTACGATATTAGTACCAGCAACCATGGCACTCATCAAGCAATGGAACTGGTACCTACCCAAGTGGCTGAGTAAAATATTACCTGAAAGTTAGGTCATATTAAAAGCTGCTCTCAACCCAATCATGGATGGATACCGCTGGACGACGCTGGTTGTAAACAGTTGTGGTAATACACTATAGTTCAGTTCAACGACTCATAGAGTGTCATGTGACTAATAATGCGGGTTCGCCTGTAAATATCGTTGTGCACTTTGCAGCGTATCATTATCTTTTAACGTAGCCGTTGTCACTTGTAGATCTAATGTTCGATAATCACCCAAACCATGGACATTGTATTGATGTTGAATTGTCATTATTTTGGCTAATGCAGGTGTAATCGTCTTTTTCTCTCCAGCAATCAGTAAAATATTACAATTGGCATAATCAGACCACTGATCACGCCATAGATAAAAACTAGATGAGTTTTGATCCAAATTAATGATTTTAGCGCCTGGAAATAGGTTTTTATATTCTAATTGTGATGCCCAATACCATCTAAACGTAGCAACAATAGGCTGCTTAGCATGACATCCTATATTTTGCTTTTGTTGGAATGTCCTATCAATCGCTTGTACCAAAATAGGCTGTTGCTGGATCAACGTAGATAACTCTTGCCATAACAATAAATCCTTAAAAATTCGGGTATCTGGATCGTATATTTTACTTAACTCTTTTACATTGATTAGCCCACCTGGTGTTAGCAAAACACCAATCAATGCCACCCAAATCAACGAGGTATATTTACACATTTTCATTACTGAACTTATTCTCTGCCCACTGTTCATCACGGCATATGGAATAAGTAGCCAAAATGCGGGGCTAATCCAATGCGGTAAAATATGTTTCCGTAAACTACTTGCCAATAAAATAATCATCAGGCCACAAACTGGGACCAACAAATACCAGTGTTTATTAACGAATAAACCACGCTTTAACAGTACGTAAGTAAACCAAGGCGTCAAATAAACAATACCACCTAGAACAAAACCTAACATCGTACTAAATTGCCAGCTATTCGAGCTAAATCCATGCTGTAGTTGAAATACAAATGAGGCAAAGTGATGCTCATAATTCCAAATAAATAATGGTAATGCACACAGCAAACCAATCGCCACACTCACAAT
>CAMBDN010000095.1 GCA_945865355.1 Legionella genomosp. 1 | reverse complement strand
TAACCCACAAGGAGAATTAAGCGACACACTTTACGGTGGGCAAACGATGAGTAGCCTTAGAGCGGCGGTTGCTCAATAGAAGCTTTCATAAAGTTAAAACTTGTCGCAAACCATCATCCAGTGAACTTAAATCCTTTTCTGAAAGTGTTTCTGCGATACCTCTTAATCTACTTTTATCAACTGTTCTAATTTGATCACATATAGCCGTTACTTGCTTGTTAAGACAATGAACAGAAATGGTTATTGGAGGCCTGGCTTTTGCGGAGGTAGAAAGTGGAACAATAACTACTGTCCGGCGCGCCCTATTTATTGGTGAGGCTCCCACTAAAACACAAGGGCGTAGTTTATTTATTTCGGCACCGGTGGTTGGATTAAGATCGACCCAATAAATATCACCACGATTCATCAGATAACCCATCGTGAAGAGTGACATCCCAATCCTTCGTCTCTTCATTTAAAGCATTATCCTGTTCAACAGCTATAGCACATTCATAAAGCGCTTTTTCACGCCGTTCTATTTCTTTCTCTATTAATTGAACAATAATTTTACTACGCTGCCGTTGAGGAATGGCCGCTCTCATTCGAGAGGCTATTTTATCAGGTATTGAAATAAGAACTTTATTCATGACGATCTCCTATTACATAAGATATAGCATATCCTATATCCTATATCAAATATCCTTGTCCGATCTTAACAACCGTTGCTTTTCAGCTTTACTCATCCGAATATGCAAATGCCACCCGCCATCTTCGGTCAGCGTTTCAGCTTGGACGGCGCCAATCGCATATAAACTCGCCCGCAATTTAGCATCTAGCGCTGTCAGTTCTATTTCTTCGTCAACGATTGCGCCATGCAGTTGAGTGGCGATTGCTTCGCGTAACAAATCAAGCCCCGCGCCGGTCGCTGCTGAAACCCAGACTTTACAACTGGTATCCTGGGAGTCCAATTTTGCATCCCAACCTTCGCGCAAATCGATCTTGTTAAATACTTGTAATATTTTGACATCGCCCACACCAATTTCGTTCAGCACGTGATTAACTGCATCCACCGTTTCACGCCAATTCGGATCAGCGATGTCAATCACATGTAATAATAAGTCGGCCTCTTTGGTTTCTTCGAGAGTGGCATGGAACGCTGCAACCAATTGATGCGGTAAGTTGCGGATAAAGCCTACGGTATCAGCCAGAATAACATCAGCGGATCCCGGTAAATCGAGCCTGCGCATCGTTGGATCAAGGGTTGCAAACAATTGATCAGCAACAAAAATTTTTGCACCGGTTAGCGCATTAAATAAAGATGACTTACCAGCATTGGTATAACCCACCAGTGATACGGTAAGCATCTCTGTTTTCTGTCTTGCACGCCGATTTTGGTCACGACTTCGTCGTACTTTTTCAAGTTTATTGTTGATTGTTTTGATCCGGACTCGTAACAAACGGCGATCGGTTTCAAGTTGCGTCTCCCCTGGCCCTCTGAGCCCTATTCCACCTTTTTGCCGCTCAAGATGTGTCCATCCTCTAATGAGTCGGGTAGACATATGCTGCAACTGCGCCAACTCCACTTGCAATTTACCTTCAAAGGTTCGAGCACGCTGCGCAAAAATATCAAGAATCAAGCCACTGCGACCGACAACGCGGCACTCCAGCAAGCGTTCTAGATTACGTTCTTGTGACGGGGATAACTCGTGGTTTACCAAAACCAACTCAGCCTCATGCGCAATCACAAGCTCACGAATTTCCTCAGCTTTACCAAAGCCTACGTAATATTTAGCATCGGGAGTTGCACGCGTACCCAGCACACAATCTAAAACATCAGCATTCGCAGATAGCGCTAACTCTTTAAATTCAGCCAAAGCCGTTTCCGCATCAATACCGTGGGGAGCTATTTGCACAAGAAGCGCTCGCTCCCCACCTTCGGGTCGATCTAACAAAGTGGCATACCCATAAAGAAAGAAAGGTAGCCAGTCTGCCATAGTTTCAGTCTAGTCACCAGGGGTTAAGGTCACCATCCGTGAAGGAACAACGGTAGAAATAGCGTGCTTAAAAACCATTTGTGTCACCGCGTTTTTCAACATGATCGCATGATCGTCAAAATTATCGACAACGCCATGTAATTTAATCCCGTTGATAAGAAACACAGAAACGGGCACTTTTTCCTTGCGCAACTCTTCAAGAAAAGCATCTTGTAATTGATGATTGTCAGACATTGCCTACTCCTTTTATAGTTTTTATTTTTCAGGCAACAACACCTGAATAGGTTGTCGGCCGTATCGAATAAAACTTTAGCAGGCTATTCAACACCTAAGAGACCGTTTCAATCGTTGTATTACAGAGCCACTCTTTTAAGCCATAATTTTCACATAGGAGAGAGTACATAGACAACATTGAGATATTTCTTACAATAGATTCAGACGTCACCATCATGACACCGATTGTGAAAACGTTATACTTAGATTCGAGGGATGACAGGGATTGTCTGACAGGATGTCGAAGAAAAGGACTTAAAGCAACGGATTAGGCTTAGCCGCATGGATGCGGCATTTTTTCCCATAAAAATAACCACAAGCAATAAATCAAGCCCTAATTGATTATACATTGATGAGCCGGAAGCGCGGACTCACCTAATCTCTTTTTGGCTATTTCCATTTCTAAGCATCACTGCACAAAATAACGCCTACATTCCTAAATATCTATATTCTCAGCTTCTAACGCATTGGTTTCAATAAAATCGCGCCTTGGTTCAACTTGATCACCCATTAGCGTAGTAAAAATTTCATCCGCAGCGACTGCATCTTCAATTTTTACTTGCAGCATTCGACGCACTTCGGGATCCATCGTCGTTTCCCATAACTGTTCAGGATTCATTTCTCCCAAACCTTTATACCGTTGAATGCCTTGCCCACGCTTTGCTTCTTCCATCAGCCAGTTGAGTGCTTGTTCAAAATTAGCGACCGCAAGTGACTTTTCACCTCGTTTGATAATAGCTCCTTCTTCTACCAAATGATGTAGTTTTGAACCGAGGCTCACCAACTCTTTATAGTCTTTAGAGAGAAACAACTCTTGGTTTAATACAATGGGGTTATCCATGCCATGCTGGGTAAGGATCACCCGTGGAACATAGTATCCCTCTTCTTCTTTATGAATCACATCCACCGCAAATTTCTGCGTTTTACTAATAACGTTCTGAATACTTAAATGCAGTTTATTGGCCCAATCACTGACGATTTCATGGGAGGCAAAATCAGCCTGCTGCAGTAATGGCATGTGAGCCATTCGTTTTATAATTTCGGGGTGATATCGACGGGCATGGCGTTTAACGATCTTTTCGACCCGACGAAATTGATGCACCAAATCACCTAAAGCTGTGGCTGAAATGGCCGGCGCATCCTTGGCGGGATAAAAATTAGCGCCATCTAATGCATTTTGTGTTAACAACGCATACAGTGCATCATCATCTTTAACATATTGCTCTTGTTTCCCTTGCTTTACTTTATATAAGGGCGGTTGGGCAATATAAATATACCCTCGCTCAATTAATTCGCGCGTTTGTCGGTAAAAAAAGGTGAGAAGTAATGTACGGATATGTGAACCATCAACATCCGCGTCAGTCATGATGATGATACGATGGTAACGGACTTTATCAGGATCATATTCGTCAGGACCAATGCCACAACCAAGAGCCGTGATTAATGTCGCTACCTCTTGTGAAGATAACATTTTATCGAAACGTGCTTTCTCAACATTAAGGATTTTTCCCTTTAACGGTAGAATAGCTTGGAACTTACGATCGCGCCCTTGTTTCGCAGAACCTCCCGCCGAATCACCCTCAACGATGTAGAGCTCGGAGAGAGCCGGATCTTTTTCCTGGCAATCGGCTAATTTACCGGGTAATCCTGCAATATCTAATGCGCCTTTACGCCGCGTCATATCACGCGCGCGTCTAGCCGCCTCTCGGGCTCTAGCCGCATCAATCATTTTACCCACGATAGCTTTTGCGACGGCCGGATTTTCCAACAAATAATCATTTAATTTTTCGGCGACCAGGGATTCAACCGCTGCTTTGACTTCCGATGAAACCAGCTTATCCTTCGTCTGCGATGAAAATTTAGGATCCGATACTTTGACCGATAAGACCGCTGTTAATCCCTCTCGAGCATCATCGCCAATGGTTGCAATTTTTGCCTTTTTTGCATAGCCTTCGCTCTCAATGTAGTTGTTCAATGTACGTGTGAGGGCCGAACGAAAACCGGCAAGATGCGTACCACCATCTCGTTGCGGGATATTATTGGTAAAACAAAAAAGATTTTCCTGGTAAGAATCGTTCCACTGCATGGCCAACTCAACAACGATATTGTCTTTTTCACCACACATGGAAAACACAGTCGGTATGACAGGAACTTTGTTGCGATTTAAATGCTCAACAAAGGCCTTAATACCACCTTCATAACGAAACGTATCTTGCTTTTCTGTGCGCTCATCAAGCAAATGGATACAAACGCCTGAATTAAGAAAAGATAACTCTCGCAAACGCTTGGTTAAAATGTCGTAGTGAAACTCGATATTCGTAAACGTTTCAGCACTGGGCTTAAACCAAATTTGCGTACCAGTGGCTTCGGCCTCACCGGTAATCGCTATCGGCGCATCAGGCACGCCATGTCGGTAATGTTGTTCATAAACCTTGCCGTAACGGCAAATGGTTAAGTGTAACTCAGCAGAAAGGGCATTAACGACAGAAACACCGACGCCATGTAAGCCCCCTGAGACCTTATAGGAGTTGTCATCAAATTTTCCGCCAGCATGCAAGATGGTCATGATCACTTCAGCCGCAGATCGTCCCTCTTCTTTATGAATATCAACAGGAATTCCACGACCATCATCTCTTACGGTAATGGATTCATCGGCATGAATCGTCACTTTAATTTCATGGCAATGGCCTGCTAAGGCCTCATCGATAGAGTTATCCACCACCTCAAAGACCATGTGGTGCAAGCCAGTGCCATCGTCCGTATCACCAATATACATACCCGGACGCTTTCTCACTGCATCCAGACCCTTTAAAACTTTGATATTGGTCGAATCATAGCTGGTGTCAACGCTCATTAGGGTGTCCTTGTGCCAAATTAGGTGGCTGAAATGGCTGTTATTATACCATCATTCCGCCTTGGTTTATATAATTGATAATGCGTTGAATATTATGATTTTTTTAGGATAAAATTGACAATTAATGTTTCTATTTATCCTACTGAAATTTTAGAGGGAGAAAATGTTGTTGTCATCAAACCCGCAAAACACCCATCAAACATTACTCAATGCCCTGACCATGCATTCACTTTTCGAAGATGGTGCAGAACACAACCCGGACCAAATCGCTGTTCGTTTTGCAGGTGATAGCCTTAGCTATGGAGAACTAAATCGTCGGGCCAATCAACTGGCTCACTACCTAATAAAACTGCAGATACCGCGCGAGTCATTCATCGCCATATCCCTTCCTCGCTCCATGGAGCTATTCATCGCTGTAATGGGTGTTTTAAAGGCAGGCTGTGCGTATGTTCCATTGGATGAAACACAACCCGATGAACGGTTAATGTATATTCTTGATGATACCAAGGCGCCCATACTCATTACCCAAGCCGCCACTGTTGATAAATTTTCTCTTTATCAAGGCAAAAAAATAATGCTTGATACCCAATGGCAGAACATTAATACCTTTCCCTCCGCGAATCCTACGCCGATTGCTGGCCCCGAGAATTTAGCTTATGTCATTTATACCTCAGGCTCCACCGGACGCCCCAAAGGCGTTTTAATCGAACATAAAAGCTTGGTTAATTATATTAAATGGTTTGGACAGTATTGTGGCTGTCAGTCGCAAGATCGTATCGACTTTTCATCGAATTTTATTTTTGATATGGCGATCACATCATCTGTCGCAGCCCTTGCTCTAAATCTACAAGTTGTGATTTGTCCCGAAGAAATTAAAATGAATACACAAAATTATCTTCGCCATCTTAATCAATACAAAATTAACCTCATCAAAATAACACCCAGTTATTTCAAATTGCTGGTACAAGATGCAAAGAAATATTCGATTACTCTAGAAGACTTACAATCGGTTATCTTGGGTGGTGAGAATTTGCTCACCATAGACTGCATTCACTGGCTAGATATCTACCCTAAACATCATCTATTTAATGAATATGGTCCGACTGAGACGACTGTAGCGGTCACTCAATTTAAGATATCACACGACAATGTTCACCACCTCGGGATCTCTGCACCCATTGGTACACCAGGAACAAACATGGAGTGTCTCCTTCAGAGTGAAACCCATGAACCACCTGAAGTTGGAGAGGTGGGTGAGTTGTACATTAGTGGCCCATGCTTAGCGCGAGGCTATTTAAATCAAGCCGAATTAACAGCCAAACAGTTTACTCAACTGAAAAAAAACGACATCAAGTGGTATAAAACGGGTGATTTGTGTCGCCAATTGCCCGATGGAAAAATGGAGTTCATTCGCAGAGTCGACGACCAAGTAAAAATACGGGGATATCGCATTGAATTAGGTGAGGTAGAGGACTGCCTGGGTTACCACCCACAGATTAAAGATATTGTTGTACTGGTCCGCGAAACAAATGGTGATGACAAGCAGTTGGTTGCCTATTTTACCCCGAAGGACATGAAAGTTATTCCTACTAGTAATGATTTACGTCATTACTTAAGACGACGATTAGTCGATTACATGATCCCCTCAAGTTTTGTGATGCTAGAAACGTTCCCCTTAACTGCAAATGGGAAATTGGATAAAAAGGCATTGGCCACCGCAGCACATCCAGTAAATAAAGCAACCAAGAAACCAACCTCTGTTGTCGAACAAACGTTAATTGACATTTGGAGTGATAATTTTCATGGTGAAAAATTAGATGTTAACGCCAATTTTTTTGAGCTAGGTGGTCACTCTTTAACAGCTGCACGTATTATTCTAAAAATTCAACAAAATTTAAACAAAAAAATTAAATTAGAAAATTTATACGAGAGCCCTACCGTCAAGGAACTGGCTCTAATTGTCGAATCAGCTGAAGATATTGTAAAAAGCAATTCAGCCACAAGCATTGTATTTAACCCATCAACCGTAATACCTCTCAGTGACTTCCAATTTTTATTTTGGCTTTCTAGTATTTTTGAGCCCCAAACTAAAAAACTAAATATTATTACTAAGCGACGAATTTCTGGAAAGCTAGATATCACTGCACTGAACTTTGCCTTCGAATATCTATTTAAAACCCATCAAGTATTATCTTATCGTGTCTCAAAGTTTTCACCAGCTCAGTGTTTAAAAGAGAATGTTATTTTCAACATTGATGAGAAAGACTTACGCTCTTATTCAGAAAATGAGCGCGAGACGATATTATCCAATTCCCTAAATACACTTCTACACCACTACCCATGGAAAAAAGACGCCCCAATGATGGTAGTCAGATTATTTTATCTTGAAGAAAATGTCTCGGAGTTGCAATTTAGCATACCGCATCTCGTTTTTGACGATGCATCAGAAGCCCTATTATTTTCTGAACTTTCAAAAGGTTACTTACTTTATAGAAATGATACCCTAACACCTAGCGTTATTGGGCTCCCACAGTACAAAAACTATGTGCACTATGAGCGAAACTCAATCAATCAACAGATTGATAAGGACATCGGCTTTTGGGAAACCTATTTGCACAATACCGATTTCGTTACCTTCCCAACAGCCGAGATCATTAAAAACATTAAGCAGGACGAATCTTATTCTACCTATCTTGAGCTACCCAAGGAGGTTTTAAAAGCCGTACAAAAAAAATGCTCTAAATATCATCTAAGTATCACAGATATCCTGTGCGCTGCTATTGGGCTATCGTTAAAAAAGAGAACGGGCGACCTTAATAATAATAACGTACTGATAAATATCATTCGCTCAATGCGCGATGATGATGCTTTTGATAAAATGATTGGCTGCTTTATGCGTCTTGATCCAATTAAAATGGATATTAATGCTCCTCTGGATTTAATTGAGCAAGCCAAGAACATACAACAATCTCGAATTGTAACCGAATCGCACCAGGCCTGTTCAAGCATGGTTAAAATTGCATGTTTAAACAACAGTCAGCAACATAAATTTATCAAAAACTATTTTATTAAACAATTCACCACAGCGTATGCTTCACTTTTTAAAAAATCTGCATTAAATACCAAGATGCTTGAGATGTATGGCCGATTAAATAAGTTAACCCAGCAACGCTTCATGATTAATGTAAATATTTTAAATAATTTCATCACTCCGAATACCAATACGAATTTATTCGGATTTCAAATTTTAAAAACCAAGATTTATAAGTACAATTTATCCACAACCCGAAATGTCTTAGATATTTGTTTGACGGAAAATGAGAGCTCGAATACACCTTATTTAGTTATATCGGGCAATTTAAATGAGTCCTTTCGCCAACAGTTAGGCCAGGACATAGTGGAGAATCTTTGCTTAGAGAGAAAGCCGACGCATAACCATCCGGTTGCGGCGATCCATTCAACTCATGACACTCTTTTACGGACTTAATCAATGATACGCCTGTTACCCTTTAATAAACTCCCGCTCACGTGGATTCAATTTTTTCGTTTTAGCATGATTGGCATAATCGCCAACATCGCTAATTTTACTTTTTTTACTCTTTTTACCAACTTTGGTTTTGAACCAAAACTGGTAATGACTGTGCTTTATTTTCTTTTGTCTGTTTTTTGTTTTCTCTGTCATTGGTTATGGGTATTTACCAATGATCAAAAACTTATAAGGGCAACAAGCCGGTATATTATCACACACCTCATCGGCTACCTGAT
>CAMBDN010000094.1 GCA_945865355.1 Legionella genomosp. 1 | reverse complement strand
ACTGCGTTGCAAGACTTGTAACCCAGAGGCCCTAAAGTCCTCATCCAACTGGTTTTCCTTTGAACAGTGACGCATGTCCGCAAAAGCCAGATAACCCTTAGGCCGAAGTACGCGCTGAACCTCACTTAAAAATTGCACCATTGAAGGATAACAATGAGAGGACTCTATATTGACAACAACATCAACACTATTATCTGGAATAGGCAAAGCATCAGCATTTCCTTGCATCCAATGGATATTTGCAAATTTAGAGTTGCGCTGACACAATTCAATGGCTTGCTCCGACAAATCAATACCAATATAAGTGTGCAGATTTTTATACTGCAACAAGAATAACCCACCCGCTCCCTGACCACATCCAACCTCAATAACATCTTTGTGTCTTAAGTCGATATCTTTGACAACCCGATGATACAGTTGAATAAAATATCGATTAGACTCGTCTTCAGGATCCAAGGCTAAGGTGGTTTCATCGTTATAACCATAATTCAAAAAGATATGCTTTTTTGAGTTATTATTAGATGCGAATTTGTTATATATAAACCTGATCAGCGCCAAGTGGAATTGAGGCGATAATTGGCTTAAAAAGAAAGATATTTTTCTTAATTTACTGGTTTTCATTGTTATTTGACTCTAAACGGGCGCACAAAAGCATGCTTAATTTTTATTGCCTAACAAATGAGTAATTTTGTACTTATCATTCTCTAATACCCTGGCCATTATTTGGGTCACCTCCTGTGCTATCTGCTCCTTACAGTCTATTGTTAGGGGACCATTAATTAGAAATTTATAGATACCAAATTGATCTTTTTTAAAGTAGACCCATATTGATTGGTTGCCTATAGGACGATCAACACTACCATAATGACTAAGCGTCGCGGTGCATGAACCTGCAAAATTCAGATCTCGGGTTTCTTTTATAAAAAAACCAGGGGTAACGTTAATGACTATATTCAATCTATTTGGCTTTAACAGCCTGAAATTGAATCGGTATAGCTCATTAAGATTACGCTTGAACACAAACACTTTATCACGCCATACTAGTTGGCTCAGATATCTAAGATAATAGCCCATTCTAATTGGGTTAGCCTTACAGCTCTTATACTGTTTTGATAGAGCCACTTTGTTATATAGATACGTTAAATACTGACCCATTGAGAGCTTGGTATCATTCAACTCAGCGTGCTTGATGAATCGGGGGCACTTTTGGTAAGGCGCTGTTTTTATCAGCTGATCTTCAATCGACTTAAGAAGTTCAATAAAACTATACTCTTCATTTAGGGTAATGTTGATACATTTATATTCGATGAATAACCCTACTACTGACTTGTAACAACTACCCTCTCTGCCATTATGCAGTATCGTAATGGGTATTTTATTTTGCCGATTACGTTTGTAAAATGCAATTTGGCATGCCGCAATTAAACCAGTGCTCACATTAATATTTTTTTCTTTGTGCCAATGTTTAAATTTTTCAACAAGTTGTGTGTCTATAGAGTAACTAAATAAACTGTTTTCCTGATAGGCCGCATCTGGCAAATGGTCGGTTCTGCCAAAATATGGCCTTCGAACATTTTTGTTATAAACCTGCCAAAAATCAATTTTATCTTTCAGATCTGCTTCATAATGAATGTTGTTCTGCCTTACATAGTCTAAATACGTATGTTGCTCTTTTACCCGTTCAAGTTTTTTTCCTAGAAGTAACATTTCATAATTTTTTTTGACTTGGTCGAATAAGATACGGTAGGAAATATCATCAATTATTATATGCGGTATGATGATATGTAGCTCATGAAGCTCGTGATTCAATTTATAAAGAAACACTTTAATCAGTGGTTGTTCCGTTAGCGGAGCTAACTCCATTACATCGCCATAAAATACGCCATCCAACGTTTTCTGATCATAAACCAAAGAAATGTCTTCATAGATTAATTTGAATTGTCCACGACGTTTAAGCCTTTGAACTGGCACGATCCCACTAAAATTTAGCCAAAAAACATCATTTTGATTAATAGCAAACTCAAAAGCTTGGGACAAATAGTCTTTATTAAGTGTGCCGTGGAATTGTAATTGCATAGGGCAATTAGCACTGGCGCCCATCTTTTGGACCATCCAGAACAATACTTGGGTATCACTTAACGTTATTTCTTCTATTATTTTATTTTCAGCAGAAGGTATATCTTCTGAATGTAGCGTTATCTTGTCTAGTTCATTTGCAATATTTCTTGCAATTTTGTCAATGCTCGGCTCGTTAATAAAATACTCTATCGGTAAGCTAAGTGTTGAACATTGTAATTTATCATGAATTCTGTTTCTAAGCTCCAACGACATCAGAGAATCCATCCCCATTGAAAATAAATTACTCCTTAGTCCAACTTGCTCGTTATTATCTAGCCCCAATACATCTGCGGTAATATCACTTAATACTTGACTCAATATAGCTATTTGTTCTTTCTCGGGATGTTGCTTGAGGAATACTATAAAGCGCTGATCAGATGTCATGTTATTCTTAATTTGATCAGTCAATTCGATTTGTTTTGGTGTATTTTTGAAATAAATATCCCAATGAATGGGACATAATAATACTTGTGACAGCTGGCTTGGCAACAAAACATCGAGCACATCGATGCTCTCTTTACCCAATGGTATGAACCCACGTTTTTTCAGAGAGTGAATATTTTTCTCTGCAATTCCTATACCATCAAAAACGCCCCAATTAATGGCTAATGCTGGTAGACCCTGCTGTTGCCTTAAATGTGCAAGGCCATCTAAAAATCCATTGGCGGCAGCATAATTTGACTGTCTTCTCGAACCCAGTATAGAGGAAGCCGATGAAAACAAGACAAACAAATCCAATGCTATATCTTTCGTTAATTGATGCAGGACAAGAGCACCACCTGTTTTCGCACTGAAAACGGGTTGTAACGCTTCGACGTTTAGATCGGCAATTAAATCATTCTTGATAACACCCGCAAGATGAAATACACCTTTTAACGGTTTATTGTTTTGCTCAATATCCTCAAAGATATGCTTCATTTGCTGAGAGTTACTGGTATCCGCTGAATAATGCTTGATACAAACCTGCTTGTTTCTTGCGTTCTCAATGATGGTTTGTGTATCTATTGAACACTCGGAACGACTGGTAATAATAATATTTTTCACACCCCGCAAAATGAGATATTCGATCAATGGTTTTGCCAAACCACCGGTACCGCCAGTAATAAGATAACTGGCTTCACTCTTAAATAACATACCTTGTCGAGCAGGGTTAACAAGGAACTGTTTTTTCTTAAGCCTAGGGACATAGATTGAATCTCTCACTGCGAATTGGGACGCACCAATTGAATTGTTAAATACATGCTCTAAGACCCCCGACAGAGTGCTTCCTGTGTCAATATCGATCGTATAATTTTTGTTGATCTCAATCTCATTCCTAAAACATTTCCAAAAAGTGCTAGCCATTGAATGGTAAGGATTGACCTGTCCGTGGTCGTTTTTATTAATGGCATACGCATTTTCTGTAACAAAGACAAAGCTTGATGGAGATAGTTTAAACATAAGCTGACAGCAATGAAAAAACGTATTGAATTGCCCCTGCTCATAAAGAAACACGATGTTTTTATTCTCGACGCCATCTAATTTATTCAAATCATCTACAAGCTGGTAGTTCAAATGACCTAAAATTTTGTTGGCTCTCTCTTCATCTTGCGAAATTACCCAGAGCTCAGGTACCTTTATTGAGCTCAACATGTTTGAGCGCAATTGACTCCATTCTGTTTCGTATAGATGCGGCAAGACGGTCTCGTAGGAAAGAAAATGATTTTGAGTAATTCGCCGCAATCGAAGTTTCTCAATGCGACCAATGAGCAACCCTGAAGTATCATAAAACATTACATCGAAACAAAAATCCTCCGCATTCTGAGCATCACTCCTCATCGCATGAATCCACATGGTCCTTGAGGCATTTTGAAAAGTGGTCATCCGAGTGAACGCATAAGGCAAATACGTGGTATTAGCATCATGGTCTTTATTGATTAAGAATAGACTTTGAATCGCACCCTCGATAACCAACGGATGATAATAGTAACCATGCTCACGCGTTGATTTAGTCAACACCACTTTAGACAATATACTGTCTGAAGTGGCATACACCTCTTGAAGAACTCGCAGTTCATCTCCATAAAATAATGGGCCTTTAGCAAGGTCCTCATAGAACTGCGTTACATTGACTGACTTAATAAAAGATAATTTTAGAGCATTAATATCGATGGACTCAGGTACCGATGATGCCGGTTGTATTTCCATAGCAGCGAATCTTTGCCATTTATCATCTTGTTTTGCAAAAAAAATTATCTTGTATTTCTCGTCATCCTTTGGTTTTACCTGTACCTGAAACGCTTGCTGCTGCAAGGGATAAAATGCATGTTCTATATTAAACTGTTCAATGCAAAGAGCATTACTCTTCAAGATGGATTTAGCGGCAGCCAATCCCGACTCTATATATGCTGCTACTGGAAATATCCTTTTTTCAAAAATACAATACTGATTGAGATAGTTTATTTTCTCCAAGTCCAACTGATGATTGAACAAGTATTCATTACCTGGCATTGAAATCATTTGACCCAACAGTGGATGCATGATGTCGAGGGAGAGATTATTTCCGTCTCGTTTTTCTAGCCAAAACTCACTCCTAGCAAATGCATAATGAGGTAATAGCACCTTTATTAACTGATGACTATCCACCTTATAATAAGACATCCAATCAATCATCTTCCCTTGCAAATATCCTGTAACTGATAATTTAAGCGCCGACTCATCATGCAATGCTAGACTATTATTTTTTCCAGATGAGGATAAAAACGCCCCGTTAACTAACATTTGACTGGCCTCATTTGCAGACTTAGCCACTACAACCAACCGATGCGTATAATGATCTCGACAAATCGCCGCAGTAAAGCATATATCATTAAAATCATACGATGTTGTTGCTAAAAACTGTTGATAACATTTCGCTAAATTATCTAAAGCAACAGGCGTCTTGGCAGATAAAACCAACGCATTTATTTTGGCAGGTGATATTTCCCTTTGCAGGGTATTTCTAGGAAATTCCTGAAGAATGGCATGTGCATTCGTGCCACTAAAACCAAACGCATTGACAGCAGCGCATTTAAGTTTTGTATTATTACTCCAATCGATATTATGCAAAGCGATTCGTGTATCATCTATTTTTATATTTGGGTTTAATCGGTGAAAATTTAATTGTTTATAAATTCTCCTCCGTTGCAGACTAAGAATCACCTTAATCATGCTGGCAACTCCCGAAGCACTTTCAAGGTGACCTATATTGGTTTTAACAGCACCAACATATAATGGATTATCTTTGCCACGCTGATTTCCATACACTTTATTTATCGCATGCACCTCGATTGGGTCACCAAGAGGCGTTCCGGTTCCGTGTGCCTCAATATAACCAATATCACTGCTAGATAGCTCCGTTTGACTCAAAGCCTTCATCATAACATCTTCCTGGCTCTTGCCATTGGGAACCGTAATACCCGCTGAATGTCCATCATTATTGACTGCAGAACCTTTAATAACAGCTAAAATAGTATCTTTATCACGTAAAGCATCTCCGATCCTTTTAAGAAATAAAACGCCGCAGCCCTCAGCCTTCACATAGCCATCTGCATTTTCGTCAAACGTTTTGCATTGCCCCTCTGGGGATAAAGCCTTTGCTTTGCATAAATTGACAATACTCTCTGGTCGCAATAAGACATTCACCCCGCCTGCCAAAGCGAAATCGATTTCTCGATTTTTTAAGCTTTGACACGCATAATGAATCGCAACTAATGACGAAGAACATGCTGTATCAATACTTATTGCAGGACCTTTGAAATCAAATGTGTGGGCCACACGACCTGCGATAATATTCAGTGCCTTCCCAGTAACAGAAAACATGCCCAATTCATCGTTAGATAATCCTGTTTTTTCCAGTTGACCATAGTATTCATGTGAAGAACCTATCCCAGCAAAAACACCCGTTAAACTGCCACGTAACGCTTGGGCGGGATAATTTGCATATTCCAGTGCCTTATAACAATTTTCCAAAAAAAGCCGTTGTTGCGGTTCAAAAAACGGCGCTTCTCGTGGACTAATCCCGAAAAATTGGGGGTCAAAATATTTGATATTTTCTATTAAGCCAAGCTTATCAACATACGATTTTCCTGGGGCATCCTGATTAGCATCATAATACTGTCTATTGTCCCAGCGCTCTAATGGAATATCCTTAATGCCACTCAACCCGTTTTCAAGCAAATGCTCAAAGGCTGCAATATCTGGCGCATTAGGTAGTGAACAACTCATGCCAATAATAGCAATTGAGTCATCAGTCGGCTCAGAAAATAACTGTTGCACATTCGTTGTAGGTAAATGATTATTTAGTTCAGATTCAATATGCTGATACAATTTATTAATTGATGGATAATTAAAGGCAATCGTAGCTATTACATTAAGAACCGGTTCCAGCGTCTCTTTTAACCTAGTCGCCAATTCAATCATCATTAATGAATCAAGGCCTATCTCAAAAAATCCTTCGTCCTCATCCAAATCGTCCGCTTTTGGTATGCCCAAGATCTCTTTACAAGTTACAGATAACATCTCCTTGCAAGCTGTAAATTTTTTATAATTGTCAATTTTAGTATAATCACTAAGCCAAGATGACAAATTGGTTTTAGGCGGGTGGACAACTATTGTCAAATCATCTGCCAGGAGTTTATAAAACACCGGCAGTGGCTTTGGAACAAAATCCATCATAAATCTGAGATAGTCTGGCGAGATAATAGTAATATGTCTCGATTGGCCACTGATTAATCGTTGAATCAATGCCCGTCCTTGTTCATTATGAATTGAAGCATGCTCTAGACCTAGGTTACGCGAGCGTTTTTCTGCTATACCAACTTCAGCCCAAGGCCCCCATTGGATCGCTGTACCCGCCAAACCCAACCGTTGTCGCTCCGCAATCAACGCATCCAAAAAACTGTTAGTAGCACTATATATAGACTCCTTGTTACTTCCAAATACCGAAGAAATCGACGAATAGACAACAAAAAAATCCAAGTTGCAGCTTTGGCTCAGTTCATGTAAATACCAACCGCCTTGTACTTTGGCGGAAAATAAATGATCGATGTCTCCATTTTGATGTTCCAGCAATGATGCATTAATAGAGGCGCCTGCAGCATGAACAATTCCCTTTAACAAGCCGTCAGCGTTAATCTCCGATAACAGACTACGCAAGCGTTCCTTATCAGTAATATCCATACTGACTGTACGAATAACCCGATCCGGATAATCGGATTTTATTGTTTGAAGACTTGCTTTTAATGAGGGTGAATCAGTCGTTCTTGAGACAAGAATTAACTCTCTTGCGCCGGCTGATAATAACGCTTGTGCTGTTACTAAACCCAATCCTCCTGAGCCGCCGGTGATAAGGTAACGACCCTCATGGCGCAGTGACCGTTTGTTGTCGTGTAACACCGCTCTTTTTAAACGCAAGACCAACCGTTTACCATCACGATAGGCAATAACATGCTCATAGTAATGGCCGTGATTATGATTGATTTCGTTAATGATCTGTGTCGAAAAATGATTGTCATCCGATTTATCCAAATCGATAAGGATCGTTTTAAATTGTGGTAACTCTAAAACCAACGTCTTGCAAAATCCAGAGAGAGGACTAGCATCAAGATTGCGGTTGTCTGTGGCAAGCTCTGCTGTCGCATTTGCAGTCAGGACGATTAACTGTAACTCAAGTGATTGATGATTTAATTCTTTAAGCAAAACCAATAATTTTTTTAGAGTCTTCTTCTGAAAATCAATATGGGCGTCAATATTCTTTAATAATGGCGCATCAAAATTCTCCGCAAAAATAATTCCATCTAAAGCATTAAGCGAATAGTTCCCCTCTCCCAGAACAATATCTAGTCCTTGCTGGCTCAAACCGGAAGCCAATTGCTTGGCACCAATTAAAAGCCACCGATGACCTTGTTTTCTGAGATTATTTTTGTCAAAGGGTTGGTGCTGCCATTCTAATTCGAAAAACCAATCCTCAGGGACCAAGGACTCATTAACTTTCCTTTTACCACGCCAATACCGTTTTCTATCAAAGGAGTACAGCGGTAAGTCAACCGGATTAAACTGTACCTTACTTTTATCTAATCTTATATTAGCTCCCGATAGGTAATGCTCATAAATCTGTTTTGCATCATTTCCAGTTATTTTGATGTCTTTTTGTTTAACTACTTTTTGGAGCTTATAATCTTTAGACTCAATTTTTTTAATTAAAGTTTCTTTATCTTTTGCAATAATCGCACAACGAAATTTATAATGGTCTCGGCAATTAATGAGGGTATCGCAAACATCACGCAAGCTTACGGATGACGTTTTCAAATAATGCAGATGGCTTATCAGCATTATTTGCAGTGAATACTCACTTTTTGCCGAAATGACAAAACATGTCAGTGCGCTGCTATCCTCAATAGACTCGTTTAACGCAGCTATTGGCGGCTCTTCAATGATTACGCTGACATTAGTACCCGTAAAGCCAAAATTCGATACTTGCGCATACCTCTTTTTATTATGATGCTTAGTAAAGGTTGTTGCTTTGATAGGTATCAGCGCAGGAATGCTATCCGGTGCGATTGAACTATTTGGCGTTGAATAATGTAAATTAGCAGGAATGGTTTCATGCCTAAATGCTTCTATCACCTTAATCAGTGAGGCAATACCCGATGATGAAATGGTATGCCCCAGATTGCTTTTTAACGCCCCGATAATGAGTGGCTTTTCTTTGGAATGATGGCCTTGGTGTACATGTTGTATCGCGTT
>CAMBDN010000093.1 GCA_945865355.1 Legionella genomosp. 1 | reverse complement strand
CAAAGATTTTTGCTTGTGCCCGGTATCTTTCGCCAAATTGCAACAGCTCTCTTGTAATGTCTGCGCCAAAACCACACGCCGCCATTAAATTTTCAAAACTGTAATCAACTACCGGTAAATAGGGGGCAGCCACCATTGGTCGACCTGGAGTAGGCACATCCCGCTCCAAATCTGCCCAGATCTGACGGGTACTCGCTAGAAGTTTATCCGTTGTATCACATACCTGATATATTTTTATTTCAGGATCAGGAAGATTCTGAGCATTATAAATAATATCGACTAATCTTTTAAAATTCCAGCCAGTAACGGTGCCACGATTTTGTGAAATCCGAAGTAAAATATTGCATAAATAGGCCGCCTTATTCCCTTGCTTATCGAGGGGAGTAAAACGATGTGCCATTAAATATTGTCGACAGAAATCGATCAGGGCGGTTTGAAAGACTCGATCTGCCGCGAGAGGATTGACCATCAGGACAAGCTTCAAATAGTGGGGAAAATATTGATACAGTTGTTCTTCAGTCATATCCGGGGTCAATGCGGCTTGCAGATCGGCAGCGCTTACAAGCGGACACTTACTAATATCTTCCATCCACGGTAAAATTCGCTGGTACACTGAATTGCTATATTGAACCGTTGGTGCTTTGAAGCTATCAGGAATTCTTAAATCAATCGGCAGTAATACCAACTCTGAATGATGTTTGCGTACGTTCAGTTGTTTTGTTAAATAGGCCTGAATTTCTGCTAAGCGTTTTTGATAGCCTGCTGGCAGTCTGCCCTTATCCACTTCTTCCGCCCTTAAAGCCTCGTATTCTTTTCTTAATGCTTTGAGGCCAAGAACATGCCACTCGTAACCCAGAGCACCCAGTGCTTTAGGATCATCACCCGGCAAATGAAAATGGTAGTAATCCAATAGGCTCTTTTTTTCATTGTCTTTTAGACGAAACTCGTGCTCCATATGACGTTGCATTGATTGAAAGCGCGTATAGGTCAAATAAATGGTCTCATTTAAACCCGCATGAAAAACTTTCAGGTCATTCCAGCATTTATCTTGATAAATGCCATCTGGCGTTTTCAAATCAAAGGTTTTCTGCGGAAATGAAATGGCTTTATCAGGGGTAAATGCGCCCGTTAACAATGCCAAGGCTTTTAACTGACAAGCGACGTAAGCTGGCGTTGAAATGACAGCCTTACTGTCTTTGTCCTCTAAGGTACGTGGCAATGCATGGATGATCCAATTTAACAGCTGTAATTCTTCGACAGTGCCTTTCAAACCACCCAACCGTTTGGCACAATCCTCCAGCACATCCCATGCTTTTTCTGGTTGTTGACTACCCAACAGGGTATAGCAAAGATAGAGAGCATCGCAGGGTGTTTCCGGTCGAAGCGCGCCCTCTTTGTCCAATTGATACCGAATAACACGCTCACTGTCACTATACTGCCATGGCAATACCCCTGCAGCAACGCCTTGGGCCGCTAATTTTTGCACCACATGCTTTGGAATACGTGCCACTGTATCTTGTTGCAGATTATAAAATTCGCTACGCTCCGAAAGCTCATTTTTAGCGGTAAATTGCTGCACAGGCAAATAGCATAGGCGCTGCTTTGATATTTTATCTTCAAAAACAAACCCGGCTACGCCTGCAATAAGGGTCTCCGCATCGCCCACTAACGTATAAGCCGGCTCATTTTGTAAACGATAAACCCACTGGCCTAGCTCTTTACTCACCAATAGCGTGAAACCATATCGACCAAAGTTGACTTGATAATTATCAGCATTTTGACAAACCGTAATAAATCCAGCGTCTTCAAATTTAGCAAATTGAGTGTGTAGCCACGTTTTCCCTAAACAGAGATCAAATCCCGTTTCATGACTGGCCGCATCCAGCTGTTTTGTCCGTTGGAGTGTTCTGATTTCTGAGTATGAATAGGCCGGCTGATTTTTATCAGTGATGATGAACGTACGATCTTGTTCGCAATTGATCCAAATTTGGTTGTTGCGCTGCTTTAAAATATCTGGGATTTCTAGGAAATTATAATTCCAGGTTTCTAAACGGAATGCTGTGGCCTGCTCCACACTTAAGACATTCAGCTCATACCATTCGGTTCGACCAGCAACAGTCCACTCTTTTTGAACACGGTATTGTGAGTCTTTCGTTCTGCGAATGAAGCGAAGCGTTGGAACTCCCATCTCAAAACACAAGCCATCACTGGAGGTGAAGCATGGGTTAAGTTTATTAATGTTCAAATAACGCATCACAGGGTGGTTTATGATATCAAGTGGGACTGGACTAAATGCCATTCCCCGGTCATTAAAAATCAAACCCCGCACGACGTCGACACGATAAACAGCCCGTTGATCACCCTGCTGCATCGTCACATGATAGAGCGAACCGGGTTTCGTGGGCTCGCCCACCAATTTACCGAGACCAACCGTCTCCAACGCCAAACCCGCAAGTTGTGCAACCCTTCGTGGATGAGCCAGTGAAACCAGCAACTTAAAATCATGTTTGACACATTCCAGATCAAACCGACTGGCTGTATCAACGAAAGCTTGCGGGTTGCTGTTAGCATTCATGTAAAAATAAGAAGGAAGCGCAAGCGCTAGAATTTCATCAATCTGTGCTTCACTAACCCTACCAGGATTCAATTTTAAACGTGCCATCGCCGTTAGAAATTGATACTGATGCAAGGTTTGTTTGATTGACACATCATTTTTTTCATCTATCTGTAAGAGACTTGTCAGTCGTTGTTGCAGCTTATCAAGCCTTGCATAACCCATAGCCGGATTATGTTTGGCCGCGTACTGATTAACCAAATAAGCTAACCGAATAAAAAAGAGGGAGTGCTGTGATGTACAGCCACGCTCGCTAAACTGCTTAAGCCCTTCATCAATGAAATGATCGATTTTATCTAACAATTCTGGATTTTTATCCAACTCAGCTGCCAGCAACCCAGGTTCAAATAAATTCGCTTCCATATAAACTTGGCAGGCTCGGTCAGACAGTTTAGACAAATGCTGTTGAAAATAATCCAGGGTTAATTTAATTTGATTCTGTACTGACGCTCTAAGATGAAAAAACTCACGAGAAGCTATCTCGATTTTATCAATTTGCCTTCCAGCTAGGGTACTCTTCATCGTAGTAGCGATATCTGACACTCGGACTTTTGCAACTTCAGCTGGGTATAATTGCGTATGATTATCACTTCGCGCTTTTGCATAGCCATCACTCGCGCCTGCATCAGCATAATCAATTGCTAATGCGCGCTGAGCGGGTAAATTCTCTGACAATCCGTATTTATGCGTTAAAAGACCTCGCGTATGATTATTCCACATGGTATTGAACAATACTGATCGTGCACCCAGATTTTCACCACTCACCTCTATGACGATGCGCTGAGCAAGGGATGATCCATCGCCCCAGAACGGTTGCATGCCCTTGAGAATACATTGCTCCACAATGCCCTGCTTGTTGAATTTCTTGATTAAAGGTTCAAAAATAGGGTCTCTACTGAGTGCATCAAAGTTTTTTGTTAAACAATAAAGCTCCTGGTAGTTTTTTTCGCGCAACAGTCGGGCAAGTTTTGCATCGGCAGGCGGAACGTAGCGTGCGAGTAACTGTGCTTTAAGGGCCTCTTCGCTATTAACAATCTCGGCATAGTACTCAATCACTTCCAGATAACCACCATCTGGATATAGTGATAGAATAGATTTCAGGCGTGCATCCAAGAGAGGATCGTTGGTTGCATAAAAGGGATTATTTCGATTTTTTGAAATAAATCGACCCATCACCACATTGACTGCATCATGGTTTGACGCCATACCTAATTTATTTCGCCTCAACAGTTCAATGTTGCTAACGTAGTCAAGCATGCTGACGATACTTAAACCAACAACCAACTGCCTAGGCAGTGGTGCATCACCGTTTATCGCTTTACAAGCATCCAAATAAGCCGTTTGTAAGGCGGCAATAGCCGCATAAAATTCATCCTCATTTCCCCTATTGATCCCGCTATAGAATGGAATAAGATCGTTAAAGCTGTCCATCGTTACCGGCAATGGCATGTTAGTAAACAGTGACTCCAGTCGCTCAATAATAACCGTTTGTTGTCCTGTTCTTTTTAGTTCATCACATTCACGGTTAAATGATCTCAATTGAGCAACAAGATCGCCTCCACCCGTAACGCTTCCAGCAAGAGGTACTAACAATGGAGCAACAACGACAGGTTGCACAATAGCCGGACGCAACGTTGCCTGTAACACACCCAATCCAAATCCGATCTTAGGGGCCGCTGCAACCACCGGGGCTACGGGTGGTAAAACCCTATTGTCGCGCGCACGCGCCAATAAATCTCGACAAGCCCGCAGGTCCCGGCGCTGGCTAGCGATAAAATCGTCAGCAAAAACGCCCGGAACATTTAGCGTGCGCAGCATGGTATTGATTGCTTGCCTGACCAATACCTGGACGCGTCTATCGCCAATCTGGCCGCTGCTTTGCAGTCCCCTCATGTAATCATCTAGTGCGAAGCGTTTAAATTGATAAATAAATCGTTGGTATTCGTCTAAGGTCTTAAAATTCTGCTTTAACATTTGATGCAGCGATCGCTGCGTACAGGTACCCGATAATTGTCCTGCTGTGAAGGCATGCTCGGCCTCTCCTTCAACAGGGATAAGCCTTGCATTTAAAAAATTAATACGAGGTAATACGTCTTCATACAATTTTTTTTCATCAAACGCTCTATCTTTTTCCTCTCTTAACTCTTTCATTCGAGGCAACATCAAATCACGTAGGAACGCACTTAATTTGTTTTTATCGACCGGCATTGGAATTTGGTACGCCTGCACCGGGTAATATAATTCTCGGTCAGTCGCTGAATGACGCTGATGGTATTCAATGCCCGCGCCTGCATTGTGGATATAAAACTCAATACCGGTCGAGGTGCGTTTAAATTGATACACCATGGCATGGCCAGTCCCCGTAGAATCCCATCCGCCAGGAAGGGATAAATACTCGCCGACTCTTAATCTATCAAGAAGATCGGTGCTAAGGCCTTCAGATAAAAGTTTTAATGCTCTTTCTGCAACAGCTTGAGCACCAGTTGCCGCCAATCTCTTAATCCGCCACATCTCTGCTTCAACGTCAATAACCTTCTGCATCCTTGCTTGCAACGCCAGAATTTCTCTAGGTAAAGGCTTTCCAGCGCCCAACATAGCGCAATAGCGATCCAGATACCGCATCGTACGTTGGAAATAATTCCCTTCAAGAGTGAATGTACCTGCAAGAAACGGGTCGTTATGAATATGAGAAAACAACGACAGATCAATATCCGCATCAGCAGCAAACACTTTATCAAATGGAGTTGCCATGGATTCACCTTTAAACATCAAACAAAATAATGGTGCCATTATAGCAGGGCAATGCTGATAATTAAAGATCATCTTTTCTAATTTTTGTACATAATGTTGGGCAGTGAAATATTAGGATAGCCCAGAAGGAAAATAACTTAAGGAAATCCAATGGGTTTCCTCACGTTGAAAAAGGGATCATAAGGGGGGTATTAGCAAAACATTGAACAAACCCTAACCTCACTTTTTCAAAAGAGAAACCCATGCATCTTACTCATATCACTGCCCTCGTTAACGGACGTTAACGATCACTTCTTAGGCATTTCTTTTACATCAGCAGATAAATAGTTCGTGACAAAATCATTGCCTATGCACTCCCCTATCAACTTACCCCACTTTTCAGCGTCTTGATCATTGATCGTCAGCGGTAAATTTGCGCTGTATTTTTTTTCGCATTTATCAGCAATGACAGGAATCAATGCGGCGCACTGTTCATAACTCACATGATGAACTTTCATTTGCTCAGAGATCGACTCATCATCCATGAAACTTTTACATATTGGCTTGGCCGTTGTTGTTCTTACTTGTTCAAGCCACACGTCCTTCGATATGTCGGTAGCGTTATTTGTCGGTGCCGCCATTGATAACACAGGTAACAACATCATCCCCATCCCTAACAGAGACAACTTCAGTGTATTCATCATGATTGTATTCCATCCAGAGTACTTGGAAATAGTATCGACCATATGAAAAAAAAGTTGAGGGATAATGATAACCCGATCTCGGCGTCCCGCGACGTGCTCACGGGATCCAGCTACAGAGCAAGACGTCTAGATTCCACGAGCACGTTGCAGAACGTCGGCGGGATGAACAAACATCACTGAACAGCATCCGCTCTTTTCTGAATTAACTGCAAAGCATGATTTAGGCGCGTTATAACACGTTGCTTACCCAGCAGAGTAAGCGTCATATCGATTGAAGGAGACATGTTGCTTCCCGTCACTGCAACGCGCAACGGCTGAGCAATTTTTCCCATATTGATATTAAATTCAGCACTGACATCATTAATACATTGTTGCAGTTCATCTCGTGTCCAAGAATCCATTTGCGACAAACGATGATAAAGCGCCGTTAATGGTTCCAAAACCACAGGACGTAAATTCTTTTTCACCGCATCATCGTCATATTCAATGGTATCTTGGTAAAAATAGCGGCTTTTCTCACACAATTCCGCCAGGGTTTTACATCGCTCTGCTTGCACGACAACCAAGTCAATCAGTGAGGGACCTGCCGTCACATCAATACCTTGTTGTTCGAAATGCCATGAAAGCGCCGCTGCAACCGCAGCCGGGGGATCTGATTTTTGATAATGCTGATTCAACCAATATAATTTATCATAATTAAAACTTGATACACCGCGGCTAACATGGTGCAAGTCAAAACACCTGATCATTTCTTCAAGACTAAAAATTTCCTGATCGCCAGATGACCACCCCAAGCGTACCAAATAATTTAATAATGCATGCGGCAGAAATCCAAGCTCTTTGAATTGCATGACACTGACCGCACCATGACGTTTCGATAACCGCTTACCATCTTCGCCTAAAATCATCGGCAAATGAGCAAATATAGGAATAGGTGCATTCATTGCTTTAAATAAATTGATTTGTCTTGGGGTATTGTTGATGTGATCATCACCACGAATCACATGAGTAATTTCCATATCCCAATCATCAACAACCACCGCGAAATTATAGGTTGGATGGCCATCCGAACGCACTAAAATCAAATCATCCAATTCGCAATTATCGACCTGAATATCACCATAGACTTGATCGCTAAAAGAGACCACACCTTCTTCTGGATTTTTAAAGCGTATCACAAAAGGCTCCTCTCTCGCAGGCAACTTTTTATGCCGGCAATGACCGTCATAACGAGGTTTCTCTTTTGCAGTGAGTTGCGTTTCTCTCAAGGTTTCTATACGTTCTTTGCTACAGTAACAACGATAGGCTTTGCCTTCATCTAATAGTTGTTGAGCGATGCTTGCATAACGTGGGTAGCGGTCCGTTTGATAAATAGGCTTTTGATCATAATCCAAACCCAGCCAATGCATGCCATCAAGAATCGCCTGCACGGACTCTTTCGTGGAGCGCTCACTATCAGTATCTTCAATTCGTAAAAAAAATTGGCCATGATGGTGTTTAGCATACAACCAAGAAAACAAAGCAGTGCGCACACCACCTACGTGTAAAAATCCAGTAGGACTTGGGGCAAAACGGGTACGGACAACCATGAGACGCTCCAAAATAAAGCAGAAAACGATTCACTACAATTTTAAAATTGTAGTGAATCGTTACGTAAAACGGTTATAATAGCCCAAATTGTAATCAGCGCAAAGCATTGGCAGTATGAAGGTATTCGCTTGAAAGGTATTGGGATTAAATATCAACTTAGATTAACCACATTAATCCCCGTATTAGTGGTCGCCTTGCTATTTGCACTATTCTATAATGGCCAATTCAATCGCGATTTAAATCAACACATATCCCACCTCGGCGAAGCCTACATCCATCAGCTACTCCCTGTTGCCCAAATCGCCATACTTCGAGAAGACACTCGAACCTTACAAGGCCTAATCGACGCCTCTACCGTCAATCCAGAGGTGCGAGCACTTGCTTTTTACAATGCCAAGGGACAATTACTAGCCTATCGTGGTGGCAAACACTCCCTCAATAACTTATTTAGCCCTCCGGAGTTCACAGGAGACTATATTGAAAGCAAACGCATTAATCCGTACACCATGAGTTTCGTTGCCCCCATCACCATACCCAAATTCAATTTATTTGCCTCCGCTCAATACGCAACACCAAGAAGCCCCATTGCATTTCAAGCCGACGATATCCTCGGTTGGCTGTCAATTGACATTGACACCAAGTCAATGCTGATTCAACGCTACCAAATGTACATCGTCACTATTTTTATCACCTTATTGGGTTTATTGGTTAGTTTAAGCATCCACTATTTTCTATCTAGACAAATCTATTGGCCGATTGCACGTTTGCGTCGCAGTATGAAACAAATTTTAAGCAACGAATTTGAAACTGAAATCAAAACAACCAGCCCCGGCGAACTGGGTACCATTGAAAAAGGTTGCGCGCACTTACAAAAACAACACTTAAATACTATCAAGGACTTGAACCAACACATTGAGGTTGCCACCGCCGATTTGCAACAAAGCTTGGAGTTGCTCGAAGAAAAAAATATTGACTTAGTATTGGATAAAAAGAAAACCGAAGAAAAAAGCCGACAAAAGGCTGAGCTTATTGCGAACATGAGTCATGAAATTAGAACGCCGATGAACGGCGTCATTGGCTTTACCAATGTGCTGCTTGATAGCAAACTAGACCCTTTACAACTCGATTATGTAAAGACTATTAAGTCATCAGCGCAAGACTTGCTGAGCATCATTAACGATATTCTCGATTATTCCAAAATTGACGCAGGCAAACTTCACTTGGATTGTATCCCATTGGATATCCGCGCCTGCATTGATGAGGTATTGGCACTTATCGCGCCGATGGCCAACAAAAAGGGCATCGATCT
>CAMBDN010000092.1 GCA_945865355.1 Legionella genomosp. 1 | reverse complement strand
TACGAGCAATGGATGTGATAAGTAATTGCTATAAATTACGACGTGATTTATTCAATGAGGTTATTGCCTCTTTTATTGGGTCATTCGCTCCAGGCATGGAGCATATGAATTCGAAATTTCAGGCTGTTGTCAATGCGTAACTTCTAAATAAGTCGAAAGGACAGCAAGTACGGAATCACGCTCCGAGAGTTAGTTCAGGCACAGCAAAAAACAGCAGAAGCCACTGCGTACAACGAAGTTATGGCAGCAAACACTAAAGGTGCCATGCGGGCATTATATGCCAGTAAGGATGAGCTATTTGATCGTTTAAACCTGGCATTTCATGCAATAGAAATTAAGAGCCGAAGGAAATACGATGTGCCGTTGTTGATAATGAGTCAAGATAAGCCGCCCTACCATTACACCGAGGCAATGATTAAAGCTGATTTACTAACGGCCTATAAGTTGCTTAAAGAAGGGGCCTTTCCTTATGATCGTAGCATGCATATTGCTTTTGAAAAGGATCCTGTAACCGGGGAGGTCGTATTAGATGCAAAAGCAGCCAAAGTTACCATCAAGGATGCTGATGGAAGTGATCTTAAAGTTCCTAAAAATATGGAGTATCAACAAAATCTATTGGTTAATTTATTTAAAATGGGTTTTGGTGATTTAGCGAATTTGGATGCAATTGAGCACGGGGCAATCGATGAGGCAAGCGCAGAGGCTGCCGTTTCCACCATTGTACAGAAGATGGGGGTGATGGGTGGTTTGAGTCGTGAACAACAATTGATGGAGAAAACTTTCGCGGTGGGAGATGTTAAAAAGAAAGAAGATTTCTTTTTGCGTGCAGCCGCACTAGGTCATCAGTCGTTAGTTGAGTCCATGCTGGCCCGTGATGATTTTAAAATTACAATTCCGCTGCTTGAAAAAGCGATCCAGTTCGCGCATAAAAACAAACATGAAGCGGTGGAGATTTTACTAAACAGTGTACGCGTGGCAATGAAACAGGAAAAATCAGTATTCACCCTGTTGGATCGTTTAAATGCCCCGCTGCGTGTCGAAGATCCAATGGCTGATCGACAAGAGCGGATCCGAGTGTTGGTAGAGGCCAGTCGTCGTTATGAGGAACTCAGTAAACTATCTAAATTACCAGCGTTAGAGCTGCGCATTAAACAAGCGGGTTCTCAATTACTATTAAACGACGTCTCTAGGAATCCAGTAAATGAAGACCAACTGCCTGCGCTTTTAAAATTATTGGCTGCTAATGAGACCTATATCGAAAATTTCCCTTATGTGGTTGCTAGCAAACAGAATTTTAACATACCAGACATGATTGGATTTCACCAAAAACAGGGTGCTGATAATACGTCTAAAATTATGAGATTATTTGAGTTTCCTGATGTAAAAATTAGGAGCCGTTATTTAAGTTTAATCCCTGGTCATCAAGACAAAGCACAGCGATATTTTGATTATGTAATCGGTCATAAAGATAATATTAGGAATCAGGATGAATTATTGGGGCATGTAACCGTCGATTGCCGTGCACTTATCAGTACTATTAAGGCGCCGTCTAGCAAGCTGGAAAATCAAGAGCTATATAAGTTAATTTTGGTAAAGGAACCGTTGGTTAATGTATTAACAAGGGATGCTGCTGGATTAATAGACGTGTTGCATGAGTTTACACAAATGCAAGGGCTTGTGGTGGCTGAAAAATCCGCACAGACGGAACGTGCAGCAGCAGAACAACAACGAGCTGCTGAACAAGCTCTTCAAGTAGAACAACAACGAGCTGTTGAACAAGCTCTTCAAGCAGAACAACAACGAGCTGCTGAACAAGCTCTTCAAGTAGAACAACAACGTGTTGCTGCTGAACAAGCCCTTCAAGCAGAACAACAACGAGCTGCTGAACAAGCAACCAAAGATGAAGCAGCAACAGAGGTTAGGAAGACCGATTGTTTAAAATATGTAGATGAGATTGAAAATGCCGGTTGGGGACCTGGGGATCTTAAAACCGTCGATTTTTGCAATGCCATGAGGGCTAAAATAAATTTAACCACAGATCCAAACGAGTTTGAAGATATTATGAAAGAGCTGAAAGTAGCTCACGAGTCTGCCACTTCCCCTGAAATTTGTGCTGTTAAAGAAAAGTTTGAACAATTCGCTAAGGGTTGGGGTTGGAATTATAAGGACAAAGCAAAGAAAATTTTGGATGCTGTTTGTCATGTTGAATTAACCGATCGTTTAAATATATTTTCTGCGAAAAATAATCCTGCTTGTAACCAAGTTCGTCAAGCGTTGGCTTGGCATCGTCACCCATTTCACAGCAGTCAAAAAGCGGGCGAAGTTGATGCTAAGAATGCGGCGAATACGTTTATAGAAATGCCCAAAGCGATAGCGAAATTTAATGCAATGAAAAGCTCGCATAAGGAATTGAGAGCTGAAGAAGAGGTTGATAATACTGATCGTCATAATCTCAAAAAAGGATGATAATGAAGCAGTTTCCAGGAGACAGAAATGATAATAATGAGTGAGCTTAAGGCACATCCTTCATCACCGACAAGTGCCTATGGCGATTTAGCTGCTTTGTCAAAAAGGACAGATCTCTACAAAGGTGATAATTTTTACTTTGGATTTGCAAGTAGTAATCGGACCTTTCTAGACATTATTGGTGGGCATGAACCTTTGGCTATTAAGTATGGTCCTGTATTTGCGCTTTATCGAAGAACGCTAGAGGGTAGTGAATGCCAAATATATTATATCGATGCGAAAGCCAAAGAATTGATACCGGTTATCAGCATGAGTGCAAAACCTATAGCGACAACGATTCTTCATCAGCAATTACCCTGGGAATTTACCAATTCTTATTTGTCGGTAGCAGGTGGTTATGGAGGCGCTCTCGATACGGGTTCTAAGCCTCAGGAGATGATTGCTGCAGTTATTGAACAAATGGCGAATAGCACCTGGCCTGATGATAAGGTGATTGAGCAGTTGCCTAAAGCAATTGAAGAGCTATTATCTCGCGAAGAAATAACAATGACCTTAACCGATTTGTCTAAGCTAAAACAACGGATGCATGTTTTAGGCAAGGTAGCGACAGACAGCGATTTTGTTGCAGCTTATAATCCCTTTTATGACAATGTAAACGTAGATATTTCATTTTTACTTCGAGAAAATTCAAATTGCATGACAGTAAGAGAAGTTAACGATGCTTATCCGCGGATAGAAGTTATCGTTCCGGGGCTTGAATCGGCTGCTATCTTTGAAAAAAATGAACCCAAATTATACCAAGCACTGCGCGACGCACTTGCCGAACCTTTAGAAATCAGTCGTCTGTTACGGGAGCATATACCTGAAACAGTGAGCGCGTATTTAGCCATGCACTCAATTGATCAACCCTTATTATTGTCAGCAGAGGCACCGCTTCCAAGAACATAGAGCTGAAAAAAGGGGTGATATAGAAATGATTGTTGTGTGCAATGAAACCACAGTGCGTTATTTTTGAGGCACCCGGGGTTTTTGGTGGCTCCCCACGTCATCTTGAGCGAAGCGAGGGATCTACTGAATGGTCTTCAGCGTTTATGCCGGAGATCCTTTGTCGCCAGCTCCTCTGGATGACGTACCTAGTGAGTTACGTTTTCTGTGATGCACAAGGGCGTCACAATTTATTTACATAGGAACAGTGCTAATGTCAGCTTCTAAAGATGTTATTCTCAAACTTGCGGATGATAAACGCACCCAATCGATTAAAGAGTATACGGACAAGGCGTTACAAAATCCTGAATTAGCACCGCAAGAAAAGATAAAGCTGGTTGAGTTAAATCAAGAAAATCGATTAAGTATTATTAAGCGTGTGCAAAAGCATACTTATGAACACCTATTTCAGAAACACAAACATTTTTATACTAAAATTTACCACTATGACTGGTGGATGTTTCCAATGCACGTGCCAACGACGTGGAATTGGCCAAAAAGAAATTACGATGCGTCAATTGACATGGCAGAGGCTAAAGTATTGCTGACTGATAGTGACTTTGTTGATATCTATTTAAGCTCCGTGACCCTGTATATCCACGCTTTGAAATCGCGTGGATGGAATGATTACCCAGTCCGTTATGCTCGTATGCTCCATTCGTTAGCGTTATTCATTAATGCTGCTCGGGATAACGGAGTCGATACGCTCCGTGTAAAAATGCAGGTTCTTGGTCAGGAAGCTTTAGCGTATGCCAAAGAATGCGTGGCTCATTTATATCCCGAGTACGATTTGCTGCAAAAGGGCTTGCAGGCAACAGCGGCAGCGGTACTTGCTTACTTACCTACTGAAGAGGGTGCGTTCGCTTGCATGTCTTTGCAATAATTATGTTAGATAAAATCACCATATAAATCATAATCATCGCTGTCGGTTATCACCACTTCAGCCAGTGTGCCTACACTAACGTCTTGCTCTAACGGTAGGTAAACCAAACCATCAATCTCAGGCGCATCACTCATACTACGAGCAATGATATGCTCGTCGGTGATGTTATCAATGAGAACCGTCTGATGAGTCCCAATCTTTGCTGTTAATTTGTCGCGGCTAATTTCTGCTTGTAATTGCATAAATCGGTGGTAACGTTCTTCTTTGATCTCTTTTGGTACTGGGTTTGCTAGTTCGTTTGCTTTAGCGCCAGCTACCGGCGAGTATTGAAAACAGCCGACGCGATCAAGTTTTGCTAATGATAAAAACGCTAGCAATTCCTCAAATTCATCGTCTGTTTCCCCGGGAAATCCAACAATAAAGGTTGAGCGTAATGTAATGTCAGGGCAAATATCGCGCCAAGAGGCGATACGTGCAAGCGTGTTCTCGCTGCTGGCTGGCCGTTTCATTGCTTTTAAAACGCGAGAGCTTGCATGTTGCAAGGGGATATCTAGATAAGGCAGGATTCGTTTATCACGCATCAACGGGATGATTTCATCAACATGAGGATAGGGGTAGACATAATGCAGGCGTACCCATATGCCAAGTTCGCCTAATTGTTCACACAAATCATAAAAGCGAGTGTTGATGGTGTTGCCCTGCCATTCAACGGGTTGGTAACGGGTGTCGATACCGTAGGCACTGGTATCTTGCGAAATAACTAAAATTTCTTGTACCCCAGCTTCTTTGAGACGCTTCGCTTCAGACAGAACTTGTGTCATTGGATAGCTTTGCAACTTTCCACGCATGGTGGGAATGATGCAAAAGGTGCATTTTTGATTACAGCCTTCGGAAATTTTTAAATAGGCGTAGTGTCTGGGGGTGAGCTTAATGCCTTGGGGCGGTACAAGCTGAGTGAATGGATCTACAGGAGGCGGTAAATGACGATGTACGGCGCGTACGACTTCTTCATAAGCATGAGCTCCGCTGATGTGTAATACATCTGGACAGGCCTCACGGATTATATCCGCTTTAGCACCCAAGCAGCCGGTAACAATAACGCGACCATTTTCAGCCATGGCTTCGCGAATGGTGTCCAATGATTCTTTAACAGCAGCATCAATAAAGCCACAGGTATTAATCACTACGACGCCAGCGTCTTGGTAACTGGATACCAGATCATAGCCTTGAGCGCGTAATTGCGTAATGATTCGCTCTGAATCTACCAATGCTTTAGGACAACCTAAACTTACAAAACCAACTTTATGATTCATGGGGCTCTATCTGCTAAAAAAGTGTGCGAATTATACGAGGTTATCAGGTATTTTGTCCAATGAAGGTCTTAGCTTTGTGAATGTATTGTTCTGCTCAGTTTGTCATAAAATATGCTGGGTGATGTTTCACCCACTAAGCGCAGATTGTGTAGTTCATTTCCTGCTGCGTTAATAAAGAGAAACGTTGGTGGGGCAACAACATTATAGTGGCTCAGTAGGGCTTGGGTATCTGCGTTATTGGCGGTGAGATCCACTTTTAATACAATAAAGTCGGCCAATGCCTCGCGTACGCGTTGATCTTGTAATGTGGTTTTGGCGATGACCTTGCAGGATGCACACCAATCAGCATAGAAATCAAGCATCACGGGTCTACCTTTGGCGTTTGCAAGGGCTTGTTGGACTTCCTTGATTGTTTTAACCGTCACAAACGGCTTTTCGTTTGCCGAATCATTGATTCTGTTTATTGATGCAAGGGGTTGTAGGGGATTACTATTTCCTTGGCTAGCACCAATCAGTATGAGTAAGCCGTAAACCAAGAAAATGATGCCCAAACCTTGCGAAAATTTTTCAAGATTCGAATTGGCTTTATTCAAAGCTCCCATAAAGATCCCTGAAAAAATAAGCAAGCTTGCCCACAAGCCCATCACCAGCGCTGTTGGCAGTATGCGTTCCATTAAATAAATGGCAACGGCAATGAGCATCACACCAAAAAAAGCTTTTACAGCATTCATCCAGTGGCCTGCTTTCGGTAGTAATTTCCCTGCTGAAGTTCCAATCAGTAAAAGGGGCGTTCCCATCCCAAGGCTTAAGAAAAACAGCGATAAACTGCCTAAAGTAACATTACCACTCTGGGCGATGTAGCCAAGAGCTCCTATCAATGGTGCGGTGACACAGGGAGACAATATTAGTGTTGATAAACAACCCATCAATGCACTACTTAGGTAATGTCCACCACTTCGACCACGGGTCACACTGGCCAGTTTTGCTTGCCAAGACACTGGCAGACGCAATTCATAAAAACCAAACATGGAGAGTGCTAGCAAGATAAAAATCAGGCTAAACAAGCTAATCGTCCAGGGTGATTGCATGGCAATTTGTAAGTTGCTACCCATTAAGGCTACGATTGCACCGACAATTGCGTAGGTGATGGACATGCTGAGCACGTAGCTTAACGATAAGAAAAAAGCTTTGCGGGTGGATAAATCGTGGCCGTGTCCAACAATAATGCCTGACAATACTGGCACCATGGGTAATATACAGGGTGTGAATGACAATAATAAACCAAAGCCAAAAAAACTAAGAATAATAATACCCCAGTTATTAGCAGAAAATAGCTGTGTGAATCGCTCATTGTCGCGCGGCTCGGTGTCGGTTGTTTTCGCAATAGTTTCATTATTTTCTATGGTTACGTTATTCAGTGCCAAATGACTATCAATTGCTAATTTAATCGGTTGATTGACGGGTGGATAACAAAATCCATCATCAGCACATCCTTGATAATGAACAGTGAGTAAAGCTTCACCAGCTTGTTCGCCGAGCACCGCAACCGGGAGGGTCAAATGATCACGGTAGACAAAGTAATCTTTTCCTTGGCTGTCTGTTTGTTTAAGAGCTTCGGGAAATGGCGTTTCTCCGAGATGAAAGTTAGTACTTTGACTTTCGGTGAGTTCAATGCGGCTTTTGTATAAGAAAAATCCTTTTTTAATTTGCCAGTCTAGCTCGAAGGCATTGGGGTCAACCAGACGTGTTGACAGCTGGAATACCTCTGCTGCAGGTGGTGGTTGGTTTGCAAAGCCAAGGATTGAGACCAGCAAAAGTATTAAAAATAATCCACAATTTTTCATTAGAAGCCCGGTGTTTTCTAGGATAATGGCACTCAATTTTTTAACCATTGTAGAGTGTGGATCGAAAAAAACAAATTTTTTTTTTCGGTCGCGCCCTTGAAAGTTACTGAATTGTCCCCATATGCCTGTCATAAGCGTTTTTTGTGAGGCATTGAACGCTAATGTGTCAGAGAGCTTAACTCTGAAATAAATCAGGTAATAACTAAAACCAGGAGAAAACGAGAATGAAGATTCGTCCTTTACACGATCGTGTTGTTGTTCGTCGTATGGAAGAAGAGCGTACCACAGCAGGTGGTATTGTGATTCCTGACAGCGCTGCAGAAAAACCAATGCGTGGCGAAATCATCGCTATAGGCGCTGGTAAAGTATTAGACAACGGTGATTTACGTGCTTTGGCGGTTAAAGTGGGTGATGTTGTGTTGTTTGGCAAGTACTCTGGCACTGAAATCAAAATCAATGGTCAAGAACTGGTCGTGATGCGTGAAGATGACATCATGGGTGTGATTGAGAAGTAATTTTTATCGATTAAGGAGATAAATATAATGGCTAAAGAATTACGTTTTGGCGACGATGCGCGCCAACAAATGCTGGCTGGTGTTAATGCATTGGCAAATGCAGTTCAAGTAACAATGGGTCCACGTGGACGTAATGTTGTATTGGAAAAATCATATGGTGCACCTACAGTAACTAAAGATGGTGTGTCTGTTGCTAAAGAAATTGAATTTGAAGATCGCTTTAAAAACATGGGCGCACAGATGGTTAAAGAAGTTGCTTCTAAGACCTCTGACACGGCTGGTGATGGTACAACAACAGCTACTGTATTAGCTCGTTCTATCCTGGTCGAAGGTCACAAGGCAGTTGCTGCTGGCATGAACCCAATGGATCTAAAACGTGGTATCGACAAAGCAGTTATCGCCGTTACTAAACACTTGCAATCTCTGTCTAAGCCTTGCAAAGATGGTAAAGCAATCGCGCAAGTTGGTACTATCTCTGCTAACTCTGATGAAGCCGTTGGCTCTATCATTGCTGAAGCAATGGCGAAAGTGGGTAAAGAAGGCGTTATCACTGTTGAAGATGGTAATGGTCTGGAAAATGAATTATCAGTGGTTGAAGGTATGCAGTTTGACCGTGGTTACATTTCTCCTTACTTCATCAACAATCAACAAAACATGACAACAGAACTTGAGCATCCTTTCATTCTGTTGGTTGACAAGAAGATTTCTAGCATCCGTGACATGCTGTCAGTACTTGAAGGCGTTGCGAAAGCTGGTCGTCCGTTGTTGATCATCGCTGAAGATGTTGAAGGCGAAGCGTTGGCAACTCTCGTTGTTAACAACATGCGTGGCATTGTTAAAGTCTGTGCTGTTAAAGCACCTGGATTTGGCGATCGTCGTAAAGCCATGTTACAAGACATCGCTATTCTGGTTAGTGGTCAAGTGATTTCTGAAGAAATCGGCAAGAGCTTGGAAAGC
>CAMBDN010000091.1 GCA_945865355.1 Legionella genomosp. 1 | reverse complement strand
GTTAAAGCATTAAATTGCGCCTGATCTTTAAAATTTAGATCCGCTCCGATGTCTACCAACTGTTGAACAACACCTAGATGGCCACCAACAAATCCTTCTTTTAATAATTTATTCTTTTTATCGACGTCTAACGTTAGGCCGTTGTTCTTTAACTGCTCCAAAAAAACAGCCAGGATCTCGGGATGAACCTCCGCTGCGTAAGACAAACACTTTTCAAATTCAGCGCTCACCAAGGCAACATTATCAAGTCTTTCAGCAAGTTCTCTGACAAGCATTCTCGCATTAGCTTGCACCGCTGTATTAAGCAGAGCAAGAACAATTACTCGTCTACCCTCAGCATCTAAAAATCGACTATCAATATCCAAACCTAAAATTTTGTTTAGACAGTTCAAATCGCCTCGTAGATATACGGCATAAGATACAAATGGATTATAGAAGAGCCCTCGAGGTTCCTGGCTCAATAACATGATTTTTGCAATCCATGTATCTCGTTTGTACGCAATACTCTTTATCAGTATTGCGACGACATCTTCTTCACTAAGTTCCATCTCCTTCAACTGCTCGAGCAATTCATTAAAGTGCGCTTCATTTCCTTCCTCGATGGCTGTCAAAATAGGAGCCAAACGTTCTAAATCGCCATTTAAATCAATGTTGTCAGTATTACTAAGCGCACATTCTACTAACGTTTTTTTCTCAAAATCTTTAACCCAATAATGGTAAGGTTGAATGGATTGATTAGCGGCTAATACGTCCAATGTCTCACGCAAATCTTGCAGCTCATATCCAACCACTTGGATACCCGCTATTAGAAAGCCTTGGTTCTGAAATATAACATCACAGCACAAAAATATTTCATCGATTAATTTCTCCATTGTTAAACCATTTATTTCAGCATGGGGATTTTCTTCTCCTAAGACATTGACATCAAAGAGCACCCAAGTTCCGCTCTCATTATCGTAGCGTAGGCCAATTCCATGCCCATTCGCATTCAACATCAATGGATAGGGTTTACCTGTTTCGCGTTGAGCACGTTCAATAATAAGTGTTAATTCGGCTAAATAATTTTTTAAACGAGTCTTAGTAAAAACACGTGTTAACTGATGAACACAAGCAATGGATTGAAAATCAGTGAACAACTTAAGCTTTGATACAAGATCTGTCTGCTTAATAGCATTATTACCACTTATTCCACCAGGTAGATAAGCATCAAGAATAGCTTTTTGCCCCTGAAGAAAAGCTTCTATATCGATCATTTTTCGTTCATTTTCGCTTATTTTTTCTTTATTTTTAACTTTTTTACGCACGGTTGCTATCTTTAAGGCAAGCTGTTGTGGCCGCGCTAATTCGTCTGCTAATGTTTCAAGGCGCGTATCAAAGGTCGCTTTGTCATTCTTGAAAAGTGCATTCATCCACAACCCAACCGCGCCATAACAAATCCCATGAGATTCCGAAACACCAATCATCTCTGCTAGCTTCATCAGCGTACCGTGTGACAACATAAAACGATCTCTAAAATAACAACAAGTTACTTATTTTAACAAAACAATCATATTTTTTCCATCATCAGGTACTTTAGAGAAAAAAGGACGGATAGACTAACGAAAGCGTTTACCGGTTAGTACCTCAAAGATGGCACTAGGTTGACAGGCACCAGCTAAATTACCCGTCAGCACCGCATCAATCCCGTGGGGGAATTGTTCACAGAGCCCTGATATATCGACTGCAGGCTCATGACCACTGATATTTGCACTCGTGGAAACAATAGGTCCATTTGCACAAAGTTTACTAGCAATGGGATGTGCACTCATGCGAATGGCTATCGTATTATGCTCACCACTCAGCCAATTCGGAATGGTCGCCGCTTTAGGGAATAACCAGGTAACAGGACCCGGCCACGTATCGCGCACAGCTTTAAGCCGTTGATCAGAAACCATACTGATCAACGGTGCTAATTGCGGCCAATCGGCAATCAATAGAATAAGCCCTTTACTAACGGATCGTTGTTTGAGGGCTAAGATCCTTTCTACCGCTTGTTGATTGAAGGGATCACATCCCAAACCATAAACAGCCTCAGTGGGATAAGCAATAATTTTTCCCTGTTCTAAAAACTGCCAGGCTACGTCAAATTCGCTAATGATTTTCATAATAATATTGAGTCCCAAATTTTACGTAACTTTTCCGCCACTTGCATAAATACCCCAAAATCCGTACAATAACTGATTATTTTATGTTCACTGAGTGCTTTATATTACCAATAAATGGGGCGAAAATGAATTTACTAAAACATCTTTTAACGATAATCCTATTCTGCTGGAGTGGACATTCTTTTGCCACGGGTATCAGCGTAGAAGAAAAGATAGGTCAAATGTTAGTCATAGGTTTTGATGGCACGCGCATCAATTCACAATCGCCTATAACAAAATCCATAGAAGACAATAACCTGGGTGGCGTTATCTTATTTGATTACAACTATAAAACCAAACAATATGGAAAAAATATAACAAGCAAAGAACAAACAAAATTATTAAATCAACAATTACAGCATGTGACTCAACGTGCAAACCTTACACATCATCGCGACAACTTGCCACTCATCATTTCAGTTGATTATGAAGGTGGAAAGGTCAATCGATTAAGAGAAGAGTATGGTTTTCCAAAAACAACATCAGCCAAAGAAATGGGTAAAATGCCTCTTGACGATGTCAAAACCATAGCCAATACCATGGCAAAAACCCTAAATACTGCTGGATTTAATTTGGATTTTGCCCCGGTGTTAGACGTCGATGTAAATCCTGACAACCCGATAATTGGTAAACGCGATCGTAGTTTTTCTGAAATTCCAGAAGTCGTTGCAAGTTACGCTCATCTTTTTTCAGAGCAATTTCTACCCCAGGGCGTAGAATGTGCTTATAAACACTTTCCAGGACATGGTAGTTCCACCGCCGACTCACATTTAGGCTTTGTCGATGTAACTGATACTTGGAGTGATCAAGAATTAATACCTTACCAAAAATTATTATCCCACCCCCAACATTGCGGTATGATAATGACCGCGCACATCGTTAATCGTCAACTTGATAAAAGTGGTGTCCCTGCCACCCTATCACACCCTATCTTAACCCAACTTTTACGAGATAAACTAAAATTTGATGGGGTGATCATTACCGATGACATGCAAATGAAGGCGATATCTGATAACTATGGATTGGAAAACGCTTTAACCATGGCAATCAATGCCGGAGCAGATATGTTAGTCTTTGGAAATCAGTTAGGGGATAAAGACCAAGATCCAAAAGAAATTATTCAAATCATTGCGAAAAAAATAGCAGATGGTGAAATATCAGAAGATCGGATAAACGAAGCTTACCAACGCATTAGTAATTTCAAGAAAAAAATATAACAATTCAATTGGTTAATGTTAAATAAAATGGCTTCTTAATGACCTCGGAAAAACTTTCCCCTGACGTCCAGAAGCTTCTCCGCCCGACATCGGAGATTATATTTACCTGACTTATTGAGACGTTACCTATAAAGGATAAGTATGGATCTTTTAGAAAAAGTTGTTAAGTTAGAACAGGAAGCAGATCAATTTGGTTTTCGTTGGGAAACTACCGATCAAATCATGGAGCAAATACGAAGTGAATGCTTAGAAATTAACGAACATCTTCAACACAAACCAACACCGGAAAATCAACTTGAGTTACAAGAAGAAATTGGCGATTTACTTCATGCCACCTTTTCTCTCTGTGTTTTCTGCAAATTGAGTCCCAAAGAAACCTTAGAAAAAACCTTAGTAAAATTTGAGCGACGATTAAATGCCGTCAAACAACTAGCTCAAGAAAAGGGTTTGACCAACCTAGATGGGCATTCATTTGAGGAATTAATGCAAATCTGGCGGCAAGCTAAACAAAACGTTGGATAATATTGCCAGCAAAGATAGATGCCCATTTTATAAAAATAATAAGGGTATTCTTGAATCCTAGAGAACGGTTAGATTTAAGGGCATCTTGGACGAAATCGTCCCAAATAAAGCGCAGCATAGATAGCTATGTTAGCATTTTTGGGGGACGCTTTCGTCCAAGATGCACCCTATGGTCATTCGTCGCATCGAAGTGAGTAGCTATCCCTAAACTTCAGTAATCGAATGGATCATTACCGCTTCTAATGGCACGTCACCATGACCTTTGTTCTGTCCCGTTTTCACTTTCGCAATGGCATCAACAACATCCATGCCTTCTACAACCTCACCAAAGACGCAATATCCATAATTCTGCTCACCACTGAAATTTAGGAACGCATTATCCGCCAAATTAATAAAAAATTGCGCCGTTGCAGAATGCGGATCCATGGTCCTAGCCATAGAAATGGTACCACGTTTATTGGGTTTAGCCGATTTCGCTTCGTTTTGAACGGATACTTCCGTTGCTTTAGTTTCCATTTCTGCCGTTAAACCACCGCCTTGAATCATAAAACCACCAATTACACGATGAAAAATGGTGTCATTATAAAAACCAGAACGCAGATACTGCAGAAAATTAGCTGCGGTAGCCGGTGTGTTTTCTTCATCCAGTTGCAAACTTATATCACCTTTAGAGGTGCTAATTAAAATCATGTTGACTCCTCGATTATCAAAGCGCGCATTCTATCACAAACATCATGTAAAACATGTACATTATGAATACTTGCAAGTGCCGTAAATAAATTCGACTTTTGCTTAAATAATTGATGTAAAAATGCGCGTGAATAATGCTTGCAGGTATAACATTGACAGCTAGGCATAATCGGCGATAAATCATGCTCGTAACACGCTTTTTTAATTTGAATCCGCTCATTGGCGTGTTCGCTAACAAATTTCAACCAATGCCCCTGCTTTACTACTTCGCCACAATACAACGCCCCATGTCGAGCATTACGTGTTGGTGCTACGCAATCGAACATATCGATGCCTTCTGCAACCACATCAAGCAAATCCTGCGGGGACATACCAACACCCATGGTGTAGCGCGATTTATTCTCAGGCAAAAACGGCCTAACCCAACGAATGACTTCAACCGTTGCAGTCATATCAAAACCAATGGTCTCTCCACCAATAGCAATACCGTCAGTTTGCATCGAAGCAACAAAATCTGCACTTTCTCGCCGTAAGTCTTCATAGGTCCCGCCCTGAACAATACCAAATAATGCTTGCGGTGCACCATAACGCGACGTAGGAAATTGCTGATGATAATCAATCGACTGCTTCAACCAGCGATGCGTGCGGATCATAATTTGTTGAACCTGCTCATGCGTACAATCATCTGGTGTGCATTGGTCAAAAGCCATAATGATATCAGCACCGATAATTTTTTGCGTTTGCAATGACATTTCTGGCGTCATATGAATCAGGCGCTGAGTACCTGGTATGGTGAAATGCGCGCCCTCTTCATCAATCGTACAAATTTCTTTGTTCTTCGATAAACTAAAAACCTGAAAACCACCGCTATCAGTAAGCATCGGGCCATGCCATCCCATAAAAGAATGCATCCCACCGGCCTGCTCTATGACCTCCATCCCCGGCGCACAAAGCATATGGTAGGTATTCCCCCCCAAAATAATCTGGCTACCAGCATTGCATAATTCAACAGGGGTCATGTTATTGACCCCTGCTCTTGTGCCAACGGGCATAAATACCGGTGTAGTAAACTCACCATGAGGCGTAGTAACTCGGGTAATCCGGGCCTGCGTATGCACATGGCGGTGAATGACTTCACAATGAAACGATTTTTTGCTCATGAATCACGTCGAACCAATGATGGTCTCAAGAAAAAAAAGACCCACCCACTAACCAAAAGTATTGCCAAAAAATAGAGCGCGGCCCATGCTGGCATTGATAAACCAAATAGTTGCCATGAGACCTCGGCGCAATCACCCGTGCCCCAAAAAAGCGTGGATAGTATGTCACGCAGAGGATAATATTTCATCAATATATCAAGACCAGGCAAACATGCCGGCACTTGTTCCGCTGGCAATGATTGTATCCATAATTGTCTGGTGGCAAAAAACAAACCCGAAAAGGAGAACAGTATCTGAAAAAAAGCCACCACCCTTTTTCGATACCGTGCAGAAAAACACCAACCTACAATGCAAGAAATGCCGAATAGAATAACGCAAACACGTTGAACGATGCACAAAGGACAAGGTTTTAATCCACCCACATACTGTAAATAATAGACGGCCCCAAGAATCAGCAGGGTTGACAACAGTAATAAACGCTGGAGTTGTCGATAAACACTTGAACTCATGGTGGTGGCAGCATGTATTGAATTGCGGCCTTGAGATCTGCCGCAGTACACTCTTGGCATGTGCCTTTGGGAGGCATCGCATTCAACCCTTTAGTCGCGGTGGCCACAAGCTCATCAATACTCTGTTTAGCTTGCCGTGGCTTCCAATCATTCGCTTCATGAAATTTAGGCGCACCAGCCACACCATCTCGGTGACAAACCACACAATACTGCTCATAAGTTGCCTGCCCAGGGCTTTTTTTAACCGCAACCTGTTCCGTCGGCGGTGCAGCTGGAACTGTGCCCGCTGGCGGAGCTGTTTGTTCAAGATGCACCTGACCCACTGGATTAATTCGCTGTTGAATTTGGTCACGATCAAAATCATCATCTGCATACAACTGCATCGATAGCAGAAGCAGGGAACTAAGAACGACTATGCGCATGAAAAATCCCTATAAAGCCAAATGCCAAAATCATACCGACAAGTCCGTTATATTTCCAGTAAGTCGTCGCATGATTAACAACCCAACCACCAATACCCAAACAAGACCCAAAACTATAGCAAAGCCTAATAGTGGATTTGTTACCAAATAACCCATCAATATGACGCAGAGCGTTGCAAAACACATATTTACAAAACTCATCATTGCTGCAGCACTCGCTTTATCCACCAACGCGTTAGAGGCGAGTAGAGAGCCGCCAGAAAATAATAGACTGCTGAAAAAGTACAAATTTGCTGTCGTTAAAAAAAACCATAATGCTGATTGGCTTCCAGTACCCCAGATAATACCCAAGCTACCTATCCCCAATGCCATACCTAGGAAACCAATAGCAAGGGCATAATTGACTGATAAGCGAGTCAGTAGTTGTTTTACAAACAACCCACCAAACAGCATGCCAACAATATTAAGGCTATTCCAATAACCATATTCAGCGGCAGATAACCTCAATAAATCTTTTGCAATTTGAGGGCCAGCTGCAGAGAAGCAATATGATATCGTTGAGCAACAACCAACCACCAGAGAAAATATCACTAACGTTGATGAGGAAAGTGCCTGCCGATAATCGCGAATAATCGTATGCACATGAATAGGTTTTGAGATAACTAACGTTTCACTAAAAACACAAGTTCCCCAGAGCATGAGCAACCCATGCGCTAACAAAACCCCAAAACAAACTTGCCAACACCAATACTCCGTGATGACCCCACCCAACATGACCGCAAATCCTGCGCCAAGAGCAAAAGACAATACGGAGTATGCCATAGCGATTTTACGATGAGATTCAGGTAACCACTCATTAATTAACATGAAAGTACAAGCGAGACCACTAGCAGCACCCAAAGCGGTTATTAAACGACCTATAATTAGCAACCAATAAATATCAACTACAAGTGCCATTAAACAAATTACAATCCCAAATAAATTGATAACAAGCCCGATGCGTAAGGCTTTTAAGCGTCCAAATTGATTCGCCAGTGGCCCATAAATCAGTTGGCCACCCACATAGCCAATCAAAAACGCAGAAATTATCCACTCAACTGCACCAAGGCTTAGGGAAAAATGTGCTTGGATTTCAGGCAGAGCGGGTGTGATGATCGCTGCAGATACGGAGGCAATTGAAATGTAGCTTAATAACCAAATTAGATTAAATCGAGATACGCTTTTGGTACTCATAACGTTTCCTTAGTACGAAGTCACCTTGCTAAGGAAACAATCATAAGTCTTTCCCTTTGAAAAGGAGTTGTTCGTGCAAAAAATACCAACAAGATAGGTATTATTATCATTTACGCCCCTCTTGCCCACTATTCCATTAATAACTCTTCAGCATCTAGCTCCTCTAAGTAGCGATGGTAAGAAAGAATCTTTTGCTGGCGAACGTCAAAAAGGACATTCCCTGGCAAATAGGCATAATAATAGCTTTCATTAGAAACAAACCGCTGTGCTGATACTAAACACTTGGACCAATCTTTCCATTGAGGAGTAGACGCAGTGGCCTGCCAGAAGCCAGGAATTTTTTCCCCATTGGCAAGTTGATCAAGAATATCCCCGCTCGCACCATTATCAAGCGCCAAATCATAATGCAATCGAATATCCTCCTCACTTTTAACAATCAAAAAACTAACCTTTGCGTCATCATCGAGCATAAGAAAGCTTCCAGAGTTATCGACCAGGTAATATTCAATAATGTTATTTTCCTCTCTTAACCGACGAAAGAAATGAGCAAACTCTTTGTCATGTAAACAACTTGGAGAGGTAACAGACAACATACGCACAACCATATCGGACATTGCCTGAAAATACTGTAACTGCAAATCATAAATACTCTTCGTAATTAGCTCAGCAGCATTGGGATCACTTTTTTTAATATACCGATGAATTAATCCTTCGTTAAACGCTGCAATTGCTAATTTCTCATCCGCTTGGCCCGTTAAAAGAATTTTTTTAATATTTTTATTCTCGATGCGGCGACAAAACTCCAATCCGTCCATACCCGGCATAGCGTAATCAACAACCACCACCGAAATTTCAGAAAAACGATGGGGATTATAAATTTCCGCATGAATAGCAGCCAAATCGAGGTTAATGGTATGGTTTGTCAGTGGGTAATTTTTTGCTTCCGTATACTCACTTAAACAATGTTGACTGAGTAAATCCAATTCACAGCGTTTATTATGAATATAATCCAACGCCTTGCGAGGAGCATCAAAGATGCGGTAAGCC
>CAMBDN010000090.1 GCA_945865355.1 Legionella genomosp. 1 | reverse complement strand
CGACAGTCGACTGATGAGATACAAAAGCAACTAGGCAATAGCGAGCAGGCCAATAAATTAGAAGAGCAGCAGGTTAAAGTCGTGCAAGAAAAACTGCAGCAAGAACAATTGCATGAACAAAGCTTAGCCGTTAGGGCGAATGGGCTCATCGAAGCATTGTCAGAGTTGGGTGCAGATGTCGATACTCTTTTGGTGGGTATTTCAGCAGAGGTAAACCTACAGATGCGTGAGCAGACGATGGTGGTGCTTGACGAAAAAATTAAACGTTTGGGTGCGATTAATCTGGTGGCGATTGAGGAATATCAGACAGAGTTAGAACGCAAACAACATTTAGATGAGCAATCTCGAGATTTGACGGATGCGCTTATTACCTTGGAAGCGGCAATTGCCAAAATGGACAAAGAGACACAATTACGTTTAAAAGATACCTTTGATCAGGTGAATGGATCATTTCAATCACTTTTTCCGCGTCTTTTTGGTGGTGGTCGTGCGTTGTTGGAGTTGACATGTGATAATCTCTTAGAGGCAGGGATTTTGGTCATGGCACAACCTCCAGGTAAGCGTAATAGTACGATCCATTTGCTGTCTGGGGGTGAAAAGGCAATGACCGCTGTGGCGCTGGTTTTTGCTATTTTCCAGCTGAATCCATCACCATTTTGTATGCTTGACGAGGTGGATGCCCCCTTGGACGATTTGAACGTTCGACGGTTTTGTGATTTGGTTAAAGAGATGTCACAATTCGTGCAGTTCTTATTTATTACGCACAACAAGGTAACAATGGAGATGGCAGATCATTTAATTGGGGTGACCATGCGTGAGCCGGGTGTTTCACGAGTGGTTACAGTGGATGTAGAGGCTGCTGTCAATATGCAATCGAATTGACGATAATGGTTGAGTAGGAGTTAATTATGCAGGCAAATTGGAGTTTGGTTCTCAATGTCCTATTACTGATTGGCGTGGTCATTGCAATTGGTCGCATGATGAGGGCACGGCGTCAAAATTTAAATAGGGTAAACTATCGACCGTCGATTGGTCAGCCTGAGAATAATCATCATCATCAGCATCAGGATGATATTATTGCGGTGCGTAAAGTTGTACGTGAGTCGACAACAGAAACGCCTGCAATGGATCCCCCCATCCAATCGACTTTAGGGCCGAGCATTTTAGCGCCTAAACAACGCGTTACCCAAGCGGTTAAGCAAGCAGCGAGCGAATCAACTGAAGAAAAAAAGCCAACAGCAGGACGAGAGTCAGTATCTTCATTAGTGATGTTTTTATTGGCAAAAGAAAACCGCCAATTAGCAGGATATGAATTATTACAGACGGTTCTTGCTTCTGGACTGCGTTTTGGAGAGGGGCATTTATTCCACCGACATCAATCTCCAAATGGTCAAGGTCCTGTTTTGTGTAGTTTGGCTGCAGCAACTCCAAGTGGCGTATTTGATTTGCAAAATATTGGTGCTTTTAGTGTGCATGGACTATGTTTATTTATGCAAGCTTCCGGAAATACTACGATTGATGCCGAGCGTTTTGCAATCATGCTTGACACGGCTAAACAGTTGAGTGAGGGGCTTGATACACATTTACTGGATGAGCAACGACAGCCGCTGTCTGACATTAGTATTCAGCGTTATTATCGCTTGTTAAATTTAGGTGAAATTTGTGAGACAGCGCAGTCCGCTTAAAATTATTTAAAATAGGTCAAAACCATGAAGCTATCAGATATTTCTTTTGCACTTAATCTTTCTTGTCCACAAGAGATGACTCTAACAGGACTATGTATCGACAGTAGGCAAATAAAACCTGGTAATTTGTTTGTTGCTATCAAAGGGGAGCTTTTTGATGGTCATCACTTTATTAATGATGTTATTGCCAGCGGGGCTGCTGCGATCGTTTGTCATCAAATGACACCGGACGTAACGGTTCCGCAATTGGTTGTCCCTGACACAGTGAAGGCCTTAGCGAGCATAGCGACAGCTCATCGGCAAAAGTTATCATGTGACGTGATTGCTTTGACGGGTAGTAATGGGAAAACAACGGTCAAAGAAATGATTGCTGCTATTTTGCCCCAACCTTCCTATGCAACGCCAGGGAATTTGAATAATCATATTGGTGTGCCCTTAAGTGTCTTACAGTTAAGGGATGATCACCGCTATGCCGTTTTTGAGTTAGGGGCTAATCATATCGGTGAAATCGCTCATACAGTGGCAATTGTTCAACCGCAGGTCACATTAATTAACAATATTGCCCCAGCCCATATCGGTGAATTTGGCTCAATTGAAGGTGTGGCGCGTGCGAAAGGAGAAATTTATCAAGGAATGGCGGCGATGGGAACCGCAGTCATTAATGATGATGATGCTTATGCACATTATTGGGATCCATTATTAGAAGGTAAAAAAACATTAAGATTTTCAGTGGTGAAACCCACCGCCGTTCATGCCCGAGAAATGACTTATAATGAAAAAGGATTTGGGCAGTTTATTTTAGTTGTGCCAGAAGGTGATGTTAGGATTGAATTGCAGGTACCTGGTGCGCATAATGTAAGTAATGCGTTGGCGGCTGCATCGTGTGCGCATGCACTTGGTATTGATTTAGCGAATATAGAATCTGGTTTGCGACAATTTAAGGGTGTGGCTGGACGAATGACATTTTTGCATGGAAAAAATAATGCGATAGTCATTGATGATACGTACAATGCTAATTTACGCTCCTCATTGACGGCAATCGACGTTTTAGCCAGTCGTCACGGTAGACGTATTTTCGTCTTCGGTGACATGGGGGAGCTCGGGGAGTGGAGCGAACAACATCACCAAGAAGTGGGCATTGCAGCTAGAGATCAGGGAATCGATCTGCTCATGACGTTTGGTACACGTAGCGAAACTACGGCTAGAGCCTACGGGGCCGCTGCAAAACATTACCAGCGCCAAGAAGAGTTGGTTCAGGATTTACTCAATCAATTGGACGCAAATACGACCGTTTTAGTAAAAGGTTCCCGGTCGAGTAAGATGGAAAAAATTGTGCATCAATTGGTGGGTTGAATCCACTGACTTATGATATTCTCCGCGCGGGTTTTAGTTACTAGATGGGCTTGCAAAAGAGGGGTGTATACATGCTTTACTGGATAACGCAATTATTACAAGGAAAGTACCATGCGTTTAGGGTGTTTCAGTACCTAACTTTTCGTTCAATATTGGCAGCATTGACTGCGTTATTAGTGGGACTTTTTTTTGGCCCACCAATGATTCGTTGGTTGCAAAAACTGCAAATAGGGCAAGTGGTGCGTAATGATGGGCCACAAAGTCATTTGTCGAAATCGGGTACGCCGACCATGGGTGGGGTATTAATTATTTTGGCGATTACCGTGAGTTGCCTGTTTTGGGGTGATTTACGGCAGGCGAGCTTGTGGTTAGCTTTATTTGTAACAATCAGTTGCGGTCTTGTTGGGTGGGTTGACGATTATCGGAAATTGGTCTTAAAAAATAGCAAGGGCTTACCAGGGCGTTGGAAATTTTTCTGGCAGTCGTTTATAGCTGTTGCTGCCGTACTTTATCTCTATTTTAATGCAAGCATACCAATACAAACCCAGTTAGCTGTCCCATTTTTTAAATCATGGTTGATTAATCTAGGTCCTTTTTTTCCTATTTTGGCTTATTTCGTCATTGTTGGTAGTAGCAATGCAGTGAATCTGACCGATGGTCTCGATGGTTTGGCAATTATGCCCATCGTGATGGTTGCAGGGGCTTTGGGTGTATTTACGTATGCGTGCAGCAACGCAGTTTATGCTCACTATTTATCCATACCATTTGTGCCGAATACCGGAGAACTCACTATTTTTTGTTCATCTATTGTTGGCGCCGGTCTTGGGTTTCTTTGGTACAATAGCTATCCTGCGCAAGTGTTTATGGGGGATGTTGGATCCCTTGCATTAGGTGCTGCTTTAGGGATTGTCGCTATTGTTGTGCGGCAAGAGTTGGTGTTGTTGATCATGGGCGGATTATTTGTCATCGAAACCATGTCGGTTATTTTACAGGTCGGTTATTTTAAATATACCGGTGGTAAGCGTTTGTTTCGTATGGCCCCATTACACCATCATTTTGAGTTAAAGGGCTGGTCTGAACCAAAGGTTATCGTTCGTTTTTGGATCATTACTGTGGTGTTTGTCCTTTGTGGTTTAGCGACATTAAAACTCCGGTGAAAAGAGGTTGTCTATGCACTCAAAGCTCTATCTGGTTGCAGGTTTAGGGAAGACGGGACATTCCATTGCGCGCTATTTGAGCAGACGAAATTGTCCATTTGTTGCTTTTGATACGCGTAAGCAACCACAAGGCTTATCTGAGTTTAATGCTGAATTTCCCGGGATTGAGGTGTTTTTGGGAAAGCTTCCTGACGAATTATACGGCCAATTGACCGAAATAATCAGTAGTCCGGGAGTAGCGCTTGATGAGCCGAGTATACAGAAAGCAATCGATTTGGGGATACCTGTGGTCGGTGATATCGAATGCTTGGCACGAGAAATCACGGCGCCCGTTATCGCAATAACAGGTACAAATGGTAAGTCAACGGTCACTACATTGGTTGGTGAAATGGCAAAAGCCGCGGGCTTTACTACGGCAGTGGCTGGTAATATTGGGTCACCGGTTCTTGATTTGCTCGATGATGCTGTTCAGTATGATTTATGGGTCTTGGAGTTATCTAGTTTTCAGCTCGATTTGACATATTCTCTTTCCCCTATTGCGGCGACCATTTTAAATATCTCGCCAGATCACCTTGATAGGCATCATCATCTGGAGGCGTATATTCAAGCAAAGCAGCAGGTATATCATCAAGCTAAGACCATTCTATATAATCGTGATGATCGGCAAACGTTGCCCAGCGGACAGCAATCCGCTCAGACGGTCAAACTGACCAGTTTTGGTTTAGATGTTTCTGAGGAAGGGCATTGGGGGTTGATAACATCTGCTGATGAGAATTACCTGACTTACGGACAAGAAAAATTTCTGTCAGTTGACGAATTGAAGTTAAAAGGTCGACATAATTGGCAGAATGCACTCGCCGCATGCGCATTGGCTAAAGCCGCGGGTATCTCCGGTTCTGATAGGGTTAGCGTATTACAACACTTTGCTGGTTTGCCACATCGTAGTCAATGGGTTAGAACAATGGATGGTGTGGATTGGATAAACGACTCGAAAGGGACTAACATCGGGGCGACGTTGTCTGCAATTTCTGGAATAGGAGGTTCCATGCGGGGCAAGATTGTATTAATTGCCGGTGGCCAAGGCAAAGGGGCTGATTTTACTGAGCTGCGAGCTCCAATGGCTGAATATGTGCGATCGATCGTCTTGATTGGTGAAGATGCTGACATATTAGAAAAAGCACTTGCCGATGTGGTGCATGTCATACGAGCTTCTTCGCTCGATGCAGCGGTTAATGTGGCAAAATCACAAGCACATTCTGGTGATGTTGTTTTGTTGTCGCCTGCTTGTGCAAGCCTTGATATGTTTCGTGATTTCAATCATCGAGGCGATTCATTCACCGCCGCAGTTGAAGCTCTGTGAGCGCCATGCAGCCTCGACATTATACGCAACGCGGGAGACCAACTCACAAACCATTGGCGCTTTATGATAAATGGTTGATAGCCGCGGTAATTGGTTTAATTATTATCGGGTTAATGATGGTTGCTTCCAGCTCTGTCATGGTGTCAACCAAACTTTATCACCAACCCTTTCATTTTTTGATTCGACAAGTTTGTTATCTTTTTGTTGGCCTGCTCTTGGCGATAGTCGTCATGCGTATCGATAGTCGTCAATGGGAAAAATTCAGTGTGCCATTGTTGTTTATTTGTCTTTTGCTATTGGTATTAGTACTTATCCCAGGGATTGGGCGTAGCGTGAACGGCAGCCGGCGTTGGCTTGCAATGGGTCCTATTGGCATTCAAGTATCTGAGCTGGCTAAAATGACAATGATTTTATATGTCGCTGGCTATTTAGTGCGCCAAGAGAAAAATGTTATCCAGAGTATACTCGGCTTTATTAGACCCATGTTAGTTCTTGCGGTCGTTGCGGTTTTATTGCTGTTAGAGCCGGATTTTGGTGCCACTGTTGTCATTTCATTCACCGTGATGGCCATGCTTTTTCTCACTGGCGTTAAAATACGCTATTACCTTGGGTTGATGTTGATAGTGGGCATTTGTTTGGCGTGTCTTGCTATTTCTTCTCCCTACCGAGTTGCTCGTTTAACTGCATTTTTAAATCCATGGGCTGATCAATTTAATAGTGGCTACCAATTAACACAATCATTGATAGCATTTGGTCGTGGTGGTTGGTCAGGTGTGGGATTGGGTGATGGCGTACAGAAATTATTTTACTTGCCCGAGGCTCATACTGATTTTTTATTTGCTGTCGTGGCGGAAGAGTTAGGTTTGATAGGCGTTTTGCTCGTATTATTTTTGTATGGCGTATTGGTGTTTAGAGGGATGTTTATTGGCTTTAATGCTTATCTACAAGAGCGGTTATTTGCAGCCTATAAAGCTTATGGCATAACCTTTTGGTTGGGGCTGCAAGCAGCTATTAACATGGGCGTAAATGCTGGTTTGTTGCCGACAAAAGGACTAACACTACCCTTGCTTAGTTATGGTGGGGCTAGCATAGTGGTTAATTGTATTGTGCTTGGATTATTACTACGCATTGATCATGAAAATCGCTGGCAATCATTGGGGATTTCTAAATAAGTCTTCTAGCTCTGAACTATCCCCCTGGTCGTAGAAGCTCAGCATCGACGCCCTCATCGCCTCTTCCCGCTTTAATGATGGCTTTCATATCAGCCTGTGCCTGCGCTGAAATAGCAGGATCGTGCTGACGATAGAGGCTTGCCTCCATTCTTTTTGCAGGTACTAATAACTCGCCAATTTCATCTTTTATTTTTTCAAATGCTTTGATGTCCTCTTGTAAACCATCAAATTCTCTTTTTACTGGACCATCCCATCCTACGATCCAATAATTTTGACCATCATTGATGAGTAAAGCGGATGCTCTTGCCTGTTCTTGAACTTGATCAATTTGTCTTTGATAAAACGGTATTTGTTCTGCCAATTCTTTAATCTGCGTTATTGCTAACCGATCATCTATACCGATTTCTCTAGAAACTTGCGATAATAATTGCTTTATATCTACCGTTAACTGTTTGACAGTAATTCTTGCATTCGAAACTTGTAATGCTGCGATTGATTTCTCGGCATCTTCTTTTATTTTAGTCAGTTGTTGTACTTGTTGTTCTGCTGAGCTCTTGACAGCCACTAACCCTGCAAGCCCTGCAGCTGCTGATGGATGCATCCTTACGACTTCTTTTGCTGCGGTTATTAATTCATCCGTTCGTTGTTTAGCCACAGTTGCATCTTGCAGTACCGATTGGACGCTGGCCAGATGTTTGTCTACTGTCAGTCGGCCCTTCCAAGCCCCAACTGTTTCTACCGTCATTTCATTTCTTTGCACCAGCAGATTAACTTGCTTCAAACTCTCTATAGCGTTACTCGTATTTACCGTTGTAATTGTTTGCAGCTTAACGATTTGTTGATGAATCGCTTCGACTTGTTTTTGCGCAATTAGGTTGGTTACCCCAGTCATTATTGTCTCAACGGATTTTACCAAGGCCGTACTTTGATCCAGATTACCTTTCAGTACATTATATTGTTGTGATACAGGGCCATCCATCCACCGAGAAATCAAACTCCAATCTCTCGCACTCTCATAAATTAATTTTGCATGACCATGCTCAGTGAGCATTTTACCATGCAATTCATTGAGTTGGGCCGCCCATTGTTTCATCTTTGTTTCAGAAGCTGCTAATTCTTCATAGGGTTGGGCAGACATTGTAGCGAGCGCTGCCTTTGTTTGCTCCTCTAACTCTTTTATGGCATGAAAGTCAGCTGTCATTGACACGCTTATTGCAGTTATATTCGCTAATTTTTCATCCACTTGAAGTGGGGGTGTTGATGGTGATGTGGGCGGGGTCGGTGGACTTTCTGAAACCAAAGGTGGTGCAGCCATAGCAGCAGCACCACCTCCTCCAGCGGCTGCGGCGCTAATACCTGCGCCAAATTTTTCACTCACAACTTGCTCAAAAGTAGGATCAAGTACTGACTGATAATGCACTTCAAAAGGATATAAAGAGTGAGCAAAACAGAATTTTTCTGGGGGTACGGCCAGACATTGGTTTGCCGGATTACCAATCCCCATGGCCCATGGATCTACAATTAATGATCCAGGCGGCAAAACACCCGCCCTTGCATTTTCAGGCGTACCGGGGGGCAGATGAGGGCCCCACATTCTTTGAAAAGTAGGCTTACCACGCATATTTTGATCAAATAAAGTTAATGGCTGATCTTTAGGAACAAGTATGAGATGGTTGTGCATAAACCCAACGCCTTCAGCGAACATACTAGAAACTTTCACAATGTTATAATTTTGTCGAATAGACGCATTGGCAGCCAAAACAGCGAGCCCATGAACAGCAAAGTTGTCGCATTCTGCAACCTTTAGCCCATTTTCACCTCGCCTACTGTCAATCCTTGTTTTACCTCGGAGGTAGGTTGCAACACTCATGTCTTTTGTAGTTGGAACTGGTGAAAGTGGTGGTAATTGATTGCCTGCTACGCGTGCAAGCACTGCCTCTTTTGCAGTCAGGGGTATACAATGAGGAAATCTTGTCGCGTCGGATACCGCGTATTGATCATATCTTTCTTGTTCTAAAAGTCGTCCTATCTCTCTTGGTTCGCGCACTTACAAACCCCTTCAATAAAAAAACGATATGTTTAATATATGGGCGTATTGTTTGTAAAAATCAATTAGTGATAGTCTTACTTTTACTTTTTTGACACGCAGATTGTCTTGTTGTTCAATACACTTTATTTTGGCGTTTCTCCTAGAGAAACGTAGCGAAAGATCTCTTAACGTTTTTACTGTGCTTGATTCGGAGCTCCCTGTGTCCTACTCAGCCTGAACGGATCGGTGCGAGGAAGAAAACATTCTTAACTTAGTGTTATTTGGCTCTGTCCTGAGCTTGGATGTTTGTTTGTAGTTCAGTGTGAAT
>CAMBDN010000089.1 GCA_945865355.1 Legionella genomosp. 1 | reverse complement strand
TGCAGGTAGAGGATAATAACGGCTAAGTCCTCCCCCGCTACCGGACAGAAACGCGCCACTAACACTCCTCGTTCCCCAACCCGTTTCAAAAGCATAATCCCATTGTTCTCCAACAAATATACTAGTACCACCAACAGCAGTTACATATTGCGAGCTGGCTGGATACATGACGGATAACGAACCATGTCGCTGAATATTATCGCCATCATCACCGGTGGCAAAATTAATACTCAAACCTTCAGCAGCTGCCTGCTCAAAAGAGCCATTAATCGCATTATTTGGATACTCAACCCCGCCCCAGCTATTAGAAATCACATAGGCATTAGCAAACCCGGCTATGCTAAAGTGATTTGATGTCAAATGATCGATCAAATCAGCTAACCCGCTGTCTAAATAAACGGCCGATGGAACCAAAACCAAAACGATGTTCGCGCCAGGAGCTAGCGTGTGGGCCGCCTCAACGTCAAGTGCGATTTCTTGTGTCCAACCGGTCTTTCTGGGTTCGATACAATTAGCACTAACGTAAGGCGCTCCATGTTGATCTACAACAGCAAAATTATTGTTACTCAGGGGTTTAATACGACCCGTTGCATTGTACAAATTCGCATCGGCCATGATTTCTGCCGGGGTATTATTACCACATGAATCAACAATAACAATGGTCTGACCAGTCCCATCAATCGCCACTCCATTAACGCGTGGAATATTGGCAATATTATATACTTTTTGTAGGTTATTGCCGAAAAAGCCATTTTGGGATTTGGTTGTTGCAGCTACGCTCTGCCCAACATCAACCTCAACCATTTGATGCATCTTTTTAAGTTCTGCAAAATTGTGCTTGCTCTGTGGTGGCTTTACAAAGGCAGGAAAATAACTGGGAAAATTGTTAAGGCCGGTGATTGCTGTAACGTGTTCTGCAAGCGCTGGCGGAAGCTTAGGTTCTGTCGCATTTGCAAAAAATATATTCTGCTGATAACGGTAGTGGTTCATGCGAACATGAAGTAATTTCTCCACTTGTTGCACCGTGGCGACGATTCGTATTCGATGATTCATTCGTTCTATCGTTATCCCCTGCTCCGTGAAATAATCAGCTACTGTATTTTCCGTAACACCATCTGGGGCGTAGTTTTCATTGAACTGCTCATGCGTGATGAACTGATGATAATGGGGGCTCTGGTTATTGTAGATATCAAGAACCTGTTGGTCCAACAGCTCCTGATGCTTTAACTTCAACCAAATAGTGAAATTTATCTTGACGTCGGGTTGAACAGGCTCGATTAACTGAGCTTGTTTCAATAGTGATAACCCCTTGCTTGGTATAGGTTGAGGCTGCATTGATGATTCAGCACCGACGGTGTTTGCGAAGAAAACCAAGGACAATAAAATGAATTTAACCCGATTAACGACCATCAAAAATCACCTCTACGGTTGATATTCACACACCCTATTTGTACTATCCGGTAGCACTCTGTCAGTTGAGATAGTAAATATTAGATGACGATTAACACCATGGGTCTTCTGTACGAGTGGACTGGGCCCAGCTACAGGAGCAACAACTAACGTAGCTGTTCTCACTGGTGCATTACCAACTAAACCCATTACCACCGCAGGTGAAGTGCCGCCAATAATAGGATCAACGTCGCTCTCAACCGATGATCTAGATGCACTAAGTTTTTCCTGCTGACGAGATCGACCAACCGCCCAATCAATTAATTTATAAAAACCCCACTCTATCGCAGAAATTGCTACAACTGCAGCCACCGCGAACGTCGTCATGGAAAGGCTGATTCCCCAAGCACCAAAAAATGCGTAGGCGGGGGTTGAAGCCAAAGCGATAGCCCATGACACCAGAAAAGCTGGCGGCGAAAATATGATAACACTGACCACAGCGATTGCTAAGGCGCCAAATAGTATACTCAATCCACTTATTTTTAAAAACTCCCCCATATTATTTCCTCTTGATTTTTATCTAACCCTACGCATCAAATAAAGACCTAACAACGCAAATACGCTGGTAGGTAAAAAAGCTGCGACTTCTGGTGGCCATTGCATCACCTGGCTCGCAAGCCCAAAGAATTTGTTAATAATATAAAACCCAAAACCGACCGTAGCACCTGCCAACAACTTAGAACCCATCGTTGAAGAGCGCAGCGGCCCAAAAATGAAAGGAATAGCAAGCACCATCATCACCATCGTTGTGATCGGCTGAATAAGGCGGTGTAAATAGGCTAATTTGTAGTTATGTGAAATTTGACTTGTCATTTTTTGTTCAACCAAATATTGATGCAATTGATGCAACGTCATCTCGTCAACCTCGCGGCTACTCACCCCTAGGACGCTTGGCTTTATAGCAACATCCCAGGGCATCGTGTCTAAATTTTGCGCCTCTGTCCGACGATCATGAAAGATAGTTTGTGCAACCCCATGAGCCTGCCACGCACCATCTATATAGTCGACTCGATCAATCTTCCGTGCTAAACGTAAATGATGGTGTTCATCAAAATGAAACTGACTCACCGATATGAGGCTATTGTCTGGCATAATTGTACCAATATTAATGTAATCATTGTGATAACGTAGCCACAACCCCCTAATTGTTCTTAACGTTTGTCCATTACTTAAAGCTTGCATTTTCTGATCATTCGCCATATGAGCTAGCTTCGGCACCAAGGTCTCGCCAATGAGCGTTACCACGACAATCAAAATCAATGCTGCTTTAAAAACGGCCAAAGTGACCTGCGCTATTGACATCCCCGCTGCCCGCATAACCACCAGCTCACGATGATTAGCCATGATCCCTAAACCAATCAAACAACCCAGTAAACTCGCCATAGGAAAAAACAAATAGACTTGATAAGGCATTTGCAAAAACACAAATTGTGCGGCTTGCAATATACCGTAATTTGCTGCACCAATTTCACCTAATTGACTCACGAATAAAATAAAAACCTGCAACCCTGCTAACATCAGCGTCACTAAAGCAATAGCGGCCAATACGGTTTTTGCAATGTAGCGATCAAGTAATTTCATGATAATTTTGCCTGGTTGCGATAGATAAGCACTACCCCCAATAGAATGACTGGAAGATGAATCCACCACATACCAAGCCATGCCGGTGTCTTTCCATTCATTAACCAATTCCGAGCAACAAAAATAAAATTTGCATAAATGATATAAACCACTGTCGCAGGCAATAACTTCGCATACTTACCTGAGCGTGGATTCACCCGACTCAAGGGAACGCCAACCAATGTTAACGCTAAAACCATCAGCGGTACTGATAAACGCCATTGTATTTCTGCAGATTTTGCCAAATTAGGATTATTTAATGGCCATAAACTCGCTGTACTAGCCGTACGAATATCGCCTTTTATTTCAAGTGTAGGATGGGGTAGCCGTGCTTTATAACGATCGAACTCAGCATTTTGATAATCGGCGTGCCCTGGGAAACCCTGGTACTCTCGGCCATGTTGCAAGATGACATAATCTTCATTTGTGCTAGAATCTGTTTCAGCGTAAGCACCCTCTGCCCACAAAACATCCCACTGCTCATGTCCATCTTTTTGAGCAAGCTTGGCAAAAAAAACATCCTTAGCCATTTTGTGATCACGACTCATCGAAGCAACATAGTAAACTTGACGACCACTAGAAACATCGCGAAAACGGCCAGGTACAATCAACTGAATAAGTGTTTGTATCCCCTGCTTCCTCAATAATTTTGCGCGTTCAATAGAAATGAGCGGATTAGCCCACACCATAATAACCAACACCACAATAGCTACAACTGAGCTCATGATAAAACTATGTTGCAGAAGTTGCCTTGGCCCATACCCACATGCTTGTAGCACCGTCATCTCGCTATCGGCATACAAACGCCCGTAGGCGACCAACAACGCCACATAAAAACCAAGCGGTAATAACAACCCGGCTAACAGCGGCAACTCAAGCATCATTAATTTCATAATCAGCATGCCCGGAATTTCACCGCTAGCAGCACGATTCAAATAGAGTACAAATTGATTGCTTAAAAAAACCAATAATAGAATAGTCGTTAGTGCGATCAAGGTGACAAAAACTTCTTTAGCTAAATAACGAAAAATGAGCACGGTTTATCTCGTTCAATAGAAAGTAACAACAAGCTAGAATTCTCCTCGGACCATAGGTAAACTACCAGTTTTTACGTAACAGAGGAAGCGATGATGAATTATGGGTTAACATCAACACCCACACTCAATACCAACGATTGCCTGGTTATTGGTATATTCGACCATCGTATCTTACCTGAATTTGCGGCGTCTATCGATAAACAACTTCAAGGACTGATTACCAGACTATCCGCCAAGCTACAAGAAAATGGCGACAAAGTCTGGCAAGCTGATGTTAATGGTCACGGTCTGATGATGGTTCATTGTGGCACCCCCGAGCAATTTACCTCGGCCAACTTAGCCAAACAAATAACAGACATTACCACGCACCTCCTGCAAGAACGTGTGGTTTCCGCAACGATTTGTATGCCACAGCTGAACCAACACTCGGCTGATTGGCAAGTTCAACACATGTTATTGAAAATAGAATCCCAACGTTATCAATTACTCGACTTTAAAAGCAAAACACCTAAAAAATACCAACTTGAATCGATTGCATTTTTTCTTCCTGGTGCAAGCAAAAAAACGATAGAAGCATCACAGCACATTGGCGAAAGCATCTGCTTTACCCGCAACCTCGCTAATTTGCCAGCTAATATATGCACCCCAACCTATCTTGGACAACAAGCTTTAGAACTTGCAAGGCAACATCAACAATTACAAAGCAAAATTCTGCACCAAGACGAACTGGAAAATCTGGGAATGGGCGCACTGCTAGCTGTAGCTCAAGGAAGTAGCCAGCCACCTCAATTCATTGAGATCAAATACAACGGCGGTGGTGATACGGCACCGATAGTCCTTGTAGGAAAGGGCATTACGTTCGATTCAGGCGGTCTATCCCTAAAACCAGCGGAAGCCATGACTGAAATGAAATACGATATGGCCGGTGCCGCTAGTGTGTTGGGCACCCTGAAAGCATGTGCGTTACTCAAATTACCCATCAATGTTATTGGCTTGCTTGCTTGTGCTGAAAACATGTTAAGTGGCACCGCCATAAGACCGGGCGATATCATTACGACCATGTCTGGTCAAACCGTTGAAATCATTAACACCGATGCAGAAGGTCGACTTGTCTTAGCTGATGCATTGACCTATGCTGAACGCTTCAAGCCACATTTCGTCATTGATATAGCTACCCTGACCGGAGCAGTCATTGTCGCTTTAGGGAATATCAATACAGGCTTTATGACAAACGATGATGAGTTAGCCGGATTAATTTCTACCGCGGCGCTAGAGAGCAATGACAAGGTCTGGCGCCTACCAATCGAAAAAGAGTATGAAGATGCCTTGGAGAGTCCCCTAGCTGATATGGTGAATGCCACATTTGACCGCACCGCTGGCAGCATCACTGCCGCCTGTTTCTTATCACGGTTCACCGAAAAATTTCGTTGGGCACATCTAGACATTGCCGGAACCGCTTGGATTTCTGGTAAAAAAAGAAACGCCACGGGTCGTCCAGTTCCTTTACTTATTCAGCTGCTATGCCATGTCGCAAATTCGCGTTGATTTTTATTTATTATCTGACAGCCAACCCCAGGCTGTCTGGCTAGTCGCCTGTCGATTATTAGAAAAGGCATATCTACGCGGTCACCGAGTGTTTGTTTATTGCGAATCTCAAGAAAACGCCGAACGGCTCGATGAAATGCTATGGACATACAAAGACGACAGTTTCATCCCTCATAATTTACAAGGTGAAGGCCCCGAACCACCCCCACCCGTACAAATCGGTTATGGAAGCGAACCACGCGGCTTTAATGACATCTTGCTTAATATGTCCACAACCATCCCACCCTATTTTTCTCGGTTCCGTCGGGTAATGGAAATCGTGGCTGCCGATGATGCTGCCAAAGACCTTAGCCGCAACCATTACCGTGAATATCGCGCGGCCCAATGTGAGCTTCATACGCACAATGTAACCCCTCAATAAACCCCCATCCTTATTACCTCAACTCATCATCTTTTCTCAATACATGGTGTAACGCCCCAGAGACGTCATCCAGAGGAGCTTGGGACGAAGGATATCCGACATAAGGGCTGAGTAGCATTCAGGAAATCTCTCGCTTCGCTCCAGATAACGTGGAGTACATGACAATACATTTAAATAATGACCACATTATTAATTCTCTGTTAATAATATGAGCACACAATGTCCCCCATTAAATACACAAGTTGGTATAATATTATGCAGAGCAAAAGTGAACGAAAACAACAACTATTAAGTGTTGCCATCGATGGAGTAAACGCTCCCAACGAAACGACGGGTAAGACCGCTTTTCCAAGTTTGTTCCCTGATTGGCTGCAACTTACTAAAGAGCAACCATCTTTCATCTCAAAACCTGATACGCTCCGAAATGCGGCGGAGTTATATTTACCGCCCCCTGGGAGCGTTCTCGATAAGAGCCTAGGCTTTTGGTCCTCAACGCCCAGAAAATCAGCACCCATAGCGGAGGCAGTTGCTCCATCGAGTGCTGTTGTGGTTGCTCCGATGACCAGCACTCCTATTAATATACCTTCTTCAAGAACCAGCGAATCGACGGCTCTAACAATAGCAAATATGACCAGCAAAGTGACATTAACGAGCTTGGCAATTACTATAGGCACACATCCTCTCTATGCAATACTGACCAACAACCAAGCAGGACAAAAATTCAGTAAGTTAGCACTTTTTGGAGTCATGTCTCGATCGCTTCCATCAAAGGTCGTTGAAGGGCAAATGAGGGGCGCTATTAGCGTCACTGGCAAAAACATTAATCAAGCGCAAGCAGAGCTCGCAGGACTCAGCGAGCTCACAGAAATCTCAGCCTTTGCTACTTCATTAGAAGCCGGTGAGCAAATTAGCATTGAAGCAGAAAAAAGCAAAAAGTTTAATGTTTTAGTGAATGGGAAATGGGGCATGTATATTCTTAGCCCCATGTTTTTAACTCCATTTTTCTCACAAATGGATTTATTACTGACTAATGGTGCTAGCAATAGAGCAAAACTAGCCGGTTTTGGCCTATCAAATTTTGAGAATTCCTTATATAACAGAATGAAACTAACATCGATAGCCTACTCATTACGATCAGTAACCAGCGCAGGTACTTTTGGAGCGGTAATGGTAGGCTCTGATAAAATTAACAATTTGTTATTAGCAACAGATCGCTTTGATGAAAGAACAGCTGCATTTTTAGGTGGCGTTAGTATGGGTCTTATTAATTGTGTTCTCGCACATCCCCTGACGGAAGCTGCTGATCATTTGACGAAAGAAACAACATTAGACAAAAAAGGTAACCTTGTTGTTCCCAACAGCTATAGTTTCTTTAAAAAGGAGGTCCTGCCTGGAATCCAACAGAAAGGATTGCTTACATCAACATCAGAGTTTTATGGCTCAACATTTAAAGGACGTTTGTTCCCTAAAATGTTAGGCGCAAGCGTGACATTTGGTTTACTTCAGTTCATGACGAAAGAGCTAAATAATAAAGAGCCAATAACACCCATCGTCAATTGGATGTCGGAAATATTTGCGGATGACGGTAAAGAAATCACAGACGAAAATATCATCACCAAAATCTCTCCATAGTACCAAAACGCTTGGGCCATGCCCTGACGATAAAATATATGCCTCCTAGTCTAATAAGAACTTAGGGGGCACCCTAATAAATTTAAAATGAAGAATCGATTGAGTAAACAGAGAAGACTCTGTATTATTATCGAACGTTCTTACGTGTTATAAGCTGTCTAACACTGAACTATCCTATGTCATTTTATTTAGGGAATAACTATGTTACGACGAGCTTTTAAGGAATCCGGTAAGGCCACTGTGCAAGCAGCTATTTTCTTAGTTGGCGCGCATCTTTTTTTTGGCGATAATAACAATGGTCCCGTACAAGAAAATAAAAATAAACCAAAACCACAAACCGACTTAAATCAGGTCGATATAGAACACCAACATAAGTCTACCCCTAAGATATAGTGTAACAGCACCGCCTCATTTTCCTAACGTGATAAACTTAAAACATTCTCAAAATATGCAGCATATATTCACCTGTACGCATTTTCAGGGATGGTTTAAATTCAAGCTGAGTTCAATCAAAATATCCAATAAGTCGTTTGTTGCCAGCTCCTGACAGACAACACCGAGAGGCCTAACATCATCTTCCTTAAACTCCAATGGACAACTCATAGCTCCTCTGATTGCAGTTTGACATCTTTTTTAACGTGTCTGGAAACATGAGACCACGCCATCTCGTTGATCATCAATCATCACCCTATTTAGCCGAAACCAGTCTCCCATAAGATCAAATAAAACCAATAACAGCACTTACGAAAAACAGTATTCATGTCATCTCGAGCGAAGCGTGAGATCTCCTAGCGCTTAAAATAAAACCAAATTTATCTCAAATATTGCACAGACATGATCAAATTGATATCATTCGGATCACGAATTAATCAAAGTAAACGCGATTATAACCTAGAAAATAAATTTTGAATCTTAGCGAAAGCTACCAACATTATGAAAATCAAAGCTATTTCTAGGCTTAACCAATCACTCGTAATTGTGGAGAGAGAAATGCCAAATGCACAAAGCGCTGTAGATTGCTTAACAGCACTCGAGACATATTTTCAACAGCAAAATGAAACGATAAAATTGGCAGTTAGCCGAAATGATTTGACGACCGCTACTATAATTCTAACAGCAGCACTCGAACATGCTAATACCCAAAAAAAAGTAGCGCAATCTTTTAGAGCTGATTCTAGCTGGATTTTAGGTAGCGGCGCATTGAAAAGGGACTACGCCGACCGCTTAGTTCGAGTAACCACACTATGTGAAGAAGCAGCTCAATTGAAAGCTGAATATGAACGCAAGCTTCTTGCTACTGAGCGTCCGGAGCAGAAGGCGTTACGCGAGCGTCTTGCCAATGAATCTGTGGAAAAGCTTCGTATTCTAGGGATAGAAATGAAGGGAATGGGAAACCTTAGGCAAGCAAGTACCCTATTGACCCAACTCAAAGATCATATTACAAAACAA
>CAMBDN010000088.1 GCA_945865355.1 Legionella genomosp. 1 | reverse complement strand
AAAATATTATTGTGCAAGCGACGGGTCTAAAGATCGCAAAAGCTCGGTACAATGCAGGCGAAACCAGCTTGCTCGATGTGGAACAAGCCCAAGCGGAGCTATCTGAAACACAATCAACGCTGCCGGCATACGTCAGTGACTTGCAGCATCAAAAAGATGCATTGGCTGTATTATTAGGCACAACACCGGACCATGTTAATGGCTTTCTTGTAAAAAAACACGGCATTCCACAAGCACCACCTACCGTTGCAGTAGGAATCCCGAAAGAAACATTAGCGCAACGTCCAGATATCTATCAAGCGCGGATGGAAGCCATTGCTCAATCTGAAGCGATAGGAGCAACGAAAGCCAATCTCTTCCCATCGCTATCTCTCACGGGCTCTTTTGCTCTCGCAGGGAATACAATTGGCTCCAATTCTCTGAGCAATGTTTTTAATTGGGGGAGTCATAACATTGCAGCAGGGCCTGCCGTGAACTGGCCTATATTAAATTATGGTCAAATCACCAATGCGGTGCGCGCTCAAGATGCAGTTTTCCAGCAGGCCTTATTAAACTACCTCAACTTGGTTTTACAAGCGCAACAACAGGTTCAAGACAGCATTACTCAGTTTATTGAGACCAAAAAATCAGAAAAATTCCTTATCACTGCGAATTATGCCGCCGTTAAGTCGACTCAATTAGCAATCATTCGCTATAGAGAAGGTGAGTCAGATTATACCCCTGTGCTAGATGCCGAACGTCAGCAACTTAGAATACAAACGTCATTAACACAAACAAAAGGGGAAATTCCTAAGGCATTGGTCGCACTTTATAAATCCCTTGGTGGTGGATGGCAAATCCGCGGTTGTAACGACATTGTTCCAGAAAAACTTAAACATGAAATGGCTACGCGGACCAATTGGGGCTCATTACTTAAACAACAAAACCATCAGCCCCCAGTAACCAAAGAACAACAAATAAAAGAACGTTATCTACCTAATTGGTGATGAAAATGAATATTAATATGAATCATGACAAGCGATTAATAATAAAAACTGTAGTGATAGTCTGCGTGGTCTTATTCCTCTTCAATGGGGTGATCAAGCTCTTTTCAAAAAGTAAAACTCAATCCCTGCCGCCACCCAATGTGGTTATTCAAAAACCTAAATTGACTGCAATAACTGAATATGTAACGCAAACAGGTAACACCATCGCCTTTAATTCAGTGGATTTAGTCGCACGCGTCGAAGGGTATTTAGAGAAAATCGAATTTACTGATGGAACGACTATTAAAAAAGGGAGCGAGTTATTTGTTATCGAACCCCTACCCTACTTGGAAAAACTCAAAGCAGCAGAGGCAAATGTGGTCGTACAAAAAGCTGCCTATAATTATGCGGCCGCTGAATATGATCGCCAAAAGCGTATGTATAAACAAAATGCCACATCATTAAACAACGTAGAAAAATGGTCAGCCAACGCTCAAGAAACCAAAGCAAAAATTGACAAAGCAACCGCCGATGCGGAGGTTGCAGCAATCAACTACAGCTATACTCACGTCGTTGCACCATTTAATGGTCGTATTGGCCGGCATTTGGTTGATGCGGGGAACTTGGTTGGCAATGGGAAAGCGACTGATTTAGCAACGATTCAACAAATTGATCCTCTCTATGTATATATTAATCTTAATGAGCTGGACTTAATTAAAATTCGTAAAGCCGCAATGGCCCATGATTTTAAACCCAAAGACATTAACACGATTCCTGTATTTGTCCGTATGCAAAGTGAAACAACCTACTTGCATGAGGGTAAACTAGATTTTGCCAATACAGGGCTGAATTCCTCAACGGGAACCATGGAGTTTAGAGCGCTGTTACCCAATAAAGACCTTACCTTATTACCTGGTCTCTTTGTTCAAGTAAGAATCCCATTGGCAAAGCCTAAGCAAGAATTGACCATCCCAGATGCCGCCGTGCTGTACGATCAAATTGGAGCCTACATATTGATAGTAGATAAAGACAACATTGTTGTACAAAAACGAGCGGTGCTGGGTTCAGTAGAACAAGGTACGCGCGTTGTTAAGAAAGGGCTTGAAATTCAGGATAACGTGGTTATTTCTGGGATACAGAATGCAATACCTGGTCAAAAGGTTGCTCCTGTCCAAAGTGAGACGAAACAATAATGATTTCTGAATTTTTTATTGATCGACCTATATTGGCGAATGTCATTGCGCTTTTTTTAGTATTTCTGGGTGTCATTGCCATTGGTATTTTACCAGTGTCTCAATATCCTGCCATTGTACCACCTACTATTCAGGTAACGACCAGCTATCCAGGTGCTGATGCGAGTACCCTCATTAAAACGGTCGCCCTACCCATTGAACAGCAAGTCAATGGCGTAGAAAAAATGCTCTACATGCAATCCACCAATACTAATAATGGAGCTTATACCCTAATTGTCACGTTTGAAATTGGTACTGATCTTAACTTTGCGCAAATGCTCGTACAAAATCGCGTGCAAGCTGCCATGGCCCAATTACCAGAATCAGTCCAACAACAAGGGGTAGTGGTTCAGCAAAAATCAACTGCCATCCTACAGTTTATTACCTTAACCGCTGAACACGGTGAGTATGATGGTTTGTTTCTTAACAACTATGCTGCCATTAATATGCAAAATGAATTGGAGCGGTTACCTGGCGTTGGTAATGTCAATGTCTTTGGATCAGGCTCCTATGCAATGAGAGTATGGCTTGATCCCAAAAAAATGTACGCCTTCTCCTTAACACCAAGTGATGTTCTACAAGCCATTCGCAATCAAAACAAGGAAATTACCGCCGGACAAATTGCAGCGCCCCCAACGGCTGGCCCTCAACCCTACCAACTAACGGTTAACGTACCTGGCCAGCTTTCCAATCCTGATGAGTTTGACAATATCATCATAAAAACAATATCCAGTCAGCCGAATGAAAATGCAAATGCTAGCAGCAGTCCACAAATTGTACGTATTCGCGATGTGGGTCGGGTTGAACTTGGTTCATCCAACTACAGTATGTTGGCCAAATTAAATGGCCAACCAACTGCAGCGATAGGTATTTATCAACTTCCGGGAGCAAATGCCCTACAAGTTGCGAGTGAAGTACGTAAAACCGTAGAACGAATGGCAAAACAATTTCCTCCTGGTCTCAAATATTCAATCCCCTTTGACACAACCATTTTCGTAAAAGCCTCCGTGAATGAGGTATATCACACATTATTTGAAGCCGGAATTTTAGTGCTGATCGTCATTCTGGTTTTTTTACAGAATTTTCGTGCGACATTGGTCCCCGCAACCACCGTACCGGTGACCATTATTGGGACATTTGTCGCCATGCTAGCGCTAGGATTTGGCATTAATTTGTTAACGTTATTTGCTTTGGTTTTGGCCATTGGTATCGTGGTGGATGACGCGATTGTGATTGTTGAAGGAGTGTCTCAACATATTGAGCGTGGTATGGCACCAAAACCTGCAGCCATTCAAACAATGAAGGAACTCATTGGGCCGATTCTTGGTATAACTTTAGTCCTCATGGCGGTCTTCGTACCCGCTGGTTTTATGCCTGGCTTGACCGGCTCAATGTATGCCCAATTTGCCTTGGTCATTGCCGCAACCGCCTTTATCAGTGCCATTAACGCCATGACGTTGAAACCAACCCAGTGCGCACTGTGGCTCAGGCCAATCGATCCGTCAAAAAAGAAGAATGCATTTTTTCGTGCATTTGACAGGGTCTATAATCCCATCGAGGCCTCCTATGTTAAATTAATGGATAATCTCGTACACCACAGCCATAAAGTATGCATCATCGGTGGTGTGTTAGTTGTCATTGCCATTCTCGGCTTCAGCCGGATTCCTACCGGTTTTATTCCGATTGAAGACCAAGGTTATTTAGTTCTAAATGTCTTATTACCTGATGGCGCAACATTAGGTCGCACTGACGCTGTCTTGGATGAATTACGCAAGAAAGTAGCAAAAGTTGATGGGATTGAAAATGTCATTGCCATTGATGGGATTTCACTGTTGGATAATAACGCCACCCTTGCCAATGCTGGGGTTTTATATGTAATGTTCAAAGATTGGAGCGTACGGGGTAAAGCTGAGAATTTAAAGGTACTGTATGCCAAGTTAAATGACATTGCCTCAAAAACACTGAGTGCAAAAGTAATGGTTGTCGTACCGCCACCGATTCAAGGTTTAGGTTTATCGGGTGGTTTTCAAATGCAGATTGAAGAGACGGATGGCACTTTTGATTACCAAAAACTACAAAAAGTGACCGATCAATTGATCCAACATGGCACAGTCCAGCCTGAAGTACAAAAATTAATGTCATCCTTTCGGGCGGCCGTGCCACAAGTTTTAGCGCCGATTGATCGTACCAAGGCGGAATCATTAGGCGTAACCCTAGGTGATGCATTTGATACACTACAAACCTATCTAGGCTCGTCTTATGTAAATCTTTTTACGAAATTTGGTCAAGTATTCCAGGTCTATGTGCAAGCAGATGCTAATGCTCGAATGACCGTGGAAGATGTGCGTAACTTTTATGTAAAAAATCAATCAGGAAACATGGTCCCTCTGGGTACACTTACCGATATTAACTTGGCGGTAGGGCCGGCGATCATTTCTCTATACAACCTATACCCCTCCAGTAGCATTAATGGCATTTCTGCAGATGGATTTAGTTCTGGCCAAGCGATTCAAACACTAGAACAATTAGCCAAGGATACATTACCACCAGGAATGTCTTTTGAATGGACCAGCACAGCCTATCAGGAAAAGGTAGCAGGAAATATGAGCTATTACATTTTCTTGTTATCCCTGGTTTTAGTGTATTTGATTCTAGCAGGACAATATGAAAACTGGTTAACCCCCGCGGCTATTCTCTTCAGCGTACCCTTGGCATTAATTGGCACCGTATTAGCACTAGCCGCTCTCGGACTGGCTAATAACATGTATACGCAAATTGGCGTACTATTGCTCATTGCATTATCGGCGAAGAATGCTATATTGATTATAGAAGTAGCCCGTGAAGAACGACTTATTCATAAAAAATCAATTCTAGAGGCAGCAGTTCTCGGTGCCAAAACACGCTTTCGCCCCATCTTGATGACATCCTTTGCTTTCATTATGGGCGTAATGCCCTTGGTATTTGCGAGTGGAGCCGGTGCCAATGCTCGCCGCTCTATTGGTATAGCAGTATCCACCGGCATGCTAGCCTCTACTTGTTTAGCTGTCGTTTTTGTCCCTGTCTTTTATGTATTACTACAAACCTGGCAAGAGAAACGCCAAGAAAAAAAACAAAAATAGCTGTTAACAACGCATTTAACTTAAGGAGCTAAACATGAACAAAGATAGTTCAATGGGGCGATGGAAAAACTTGGCACTGAGTACCCTCTGCATCGTTACTTGTATTTACGGTAGTCAAGCCTATGCATGCGGTGAGGACGAGTGTAGCACCGCGCAATGTGGATGCTTACAAACATCCTGCGCACCCACACATTCCGGCTATTATTGTACGTCAAAACCAGGTGCTGTGTGCGATTTGAATGGACAATGTAGTTACTCATGTGCCGACTGGTGTACCGATGTATCTGAAACCTGTAAAGGATCAAATGGTCAAAATGGTGTTTCCGAATGTGGCTCAGTATAAATGCTCGTAGCCATTTGATGATGCAATTACCACGTTAAACGACAAATATTCACAAAATTAATCTCCCTCTTTTAACGGGGGAGATCGCTACGCACATACCATTGTAATGGTGAATCCAATAAGGCAATATGGTGCTTAATTATTTTCTAAAATACCCTATCCGAATGCGAAAAATATTATTTATAGGCGCTACTTTCTTTATCCTAGCAGGGTGCACGTCTATTGGCCCCCGGCGAGTGCATATGGACAGAGGCGTTTATAATAACGTTGTTCGTCAGACCGATCAGGAGCAATTACTAACGAATATCGTTAGACAACGGTATTTAGAAATAACGGAATACATCCAGGTAGGTAGTTTAACCGCCTCCTACTCACTGAGCGAATCACTGACGGGTAGTGTATCTGCAACGACGGGCGCAAGTCCCGTTTAATGGTCGCCCAGTATTTCACCCACGGTGAGTTACTCTGATACACCAACTATTTCCTATATACCACTCAGCAATATTCAGTTTGCAAAATCATTAATGACGCCCGTTTCCATGAGTAATTTTATCTTATTGGTTCACGCCGGCGGGTATGATCATACCATGTTATATTCTTTGTTTTTTGAACAAATTGGTAATACTAATGGAACCTTACTCAACCAAGGTGGTACAAATCGCATAACCACAGAATTTTTAAAATATAACAAAATCATCGGGTTATTAAATAAAATGTACCGAAATGATTCATTTGAAATACCAAGACCGGTCAGTTATGAAAAGGATATTGGCGCCTTACTACGCTTTAAACATCACCGGGAAAATTCGCCTGATGCACTTAAACTGCAAAAATTATTGGGCATTCCATCTCATAGTAAAGATATTATTCTTATGGAACACGATTTATTAGAAGCACTTGAAGAGAAAGATGGTGTTGCAGTTATAAGCAAAGATAAAACCAAGCCACGCAATATCGTTTACGTGCGATTCCGATCGGTGTACGCAGTTATATACTTGTTAGGACGCGGCGTACAAGTCCCTTATCAGGATATAAATAATCACATGACCCGCGAACTGATTAACCCGGATGGTTCGCTATTCAATTGGACAAACTGGATGAACGACATTTTAACCGTCTATTCCAGTGATCGAGAGCCCGTTAAAGATACCCTGGTTAAAGTGTTTGTTCATAATCATTGGTTTTATATCAAATCGTCCGACCAAGCATCAAAAGATACCTTCGACGCCATTATACGAGTATTGACACTGACATCTGCCGTCGCTTCCTCTAATAATAATATGCCGGTGTTAACGATACCTGTTGCTTCAAACTCTAAATAGACAGGTAAAACGGTTAGCGAGGTGTTTCACCCTGGAAAGGGAGGGCTCACGCAACTTAAGTTGCTAAATTAATCTGTAAATTGACCAAAAAAACCCTATCTGATCTCATTATTGGCGTAAAAATCCACTGATTCATATAACCTGCACTTAAAAAAGCTGACTCAGATAATTGTTGAACAATGCCTACGTAAGCTCTGTTTTGATCCCATGTTTTCGTGGCGATCCATGGAACCTGATTTAGATTAACTAAAATCTCATTGCTAACAGCCAGCGAATAATTCGTTGTTAAAGGCACGTTTATCAACATGCGCTCGCGTAGACGATTTGCCCAGGTGGAATAATCAAATGATTTACGTTGTTCTAAACGAGTTCGTGAGGTCAACCGAATTGAATTAAATTGATGTTGCCAAACGAGCTGCTCCCAAATGCGGTATTCCTCAAAATCTCCTGGCTCCGCATCTTGAGAAAACGTACTTAATGTTTGGCCCAACCAAAATTGCCAAGCAGGTGTGATCTGAAAACCGCCCCCAGCATTTGCTAAAAATTGATTTAATGGTCTATAGGCATCAATCAAACGCAGCTGTGGCTCAATATTATATAAAAATAAACCATAGTTACCCGTCAACGTTAATAATGACCAAAATTTATTAGCACTTTTTACTGCCCAACTCGGCGATAAAAAAATCAATAATATAATGAGTAAGACGATCCTTAGCCGATTGAGTTGCCCCATCAATATCCTTATCGTTTTAATTGCTCACACTCAACGAAACGGCTACATTAAAACACACGACGGCATATAAGCCCATCCCTTTGACCTAATTGGAACTGCAGACTCAAAAGGCTTACCTACGGTTTTAGAATGAATGAATTATCAGCGTGGCTTTCATCAACAGCTGCGCGAAGAAATGATCGTTTACAAGGTGAGCCCTATTACACTGCGCCGCATACGGACTGACATGGTTTGATTGGCCCGTATGCGCTGGTGAAGCGTTATTGCATTACCCAATTTTGACGCTATTCGCCCAATAACCGGGTTCTAATTTCAGAGTGGCCTCCTCCGAATCAAGCTTAACCGCTTTGGCCGCAAAAAGAGGATCGTCAACGACTGAAGCGGGTGAGCGACAATACGTTTCTTTAAGGAACAACGAGAGTATCGTCCCTAAAACAACGCCTGTTGGAATCAGATTAAGAGCAAAGGTGTAATCACTGGTAGTATAAACATGATACCCATTGATAAGCTCACTGCTAGTATGTAGATCAAGTAACATACCGACAATAGGTGGGAAAATCATACCGCCGAGCATGATGAACATATTCGTTACAGCAACAGACGTACCAGCCAGTTGCGTAGGATTATTTTCCTTTCCTAAGGCAAAGCAAAGTGGATGCGCTCCGCAACAAATCCCTGCAATGAAGGCAATAACCGATAACTGGCTTAATGTTAAGCCAGGATAATAGAATATGATATAGAGTAATACAGCCGTAACAGCGCTGGTTAACGTCAATGGTAAACGACGACGTTGAATTTTATCAGAAATAACGCCAATAACGGGTCCACCAATAATCCATCCAAGAAAAGTAAGCGCTGATACGTTTGCTGCTTGTTGAGCCGTTATATTGTGTGCCGCTTTAAAATAAGAAATTCCATAAACATCCAACAGAACAATCGAAGGAAGATAAAGCACGCATCCAATAATACCAACTAGCCACATCTGTGGATTAGTAAAAATGACCCTTAATGCGCCAAATAATTGTTTCATGCTCATAGGGGTGTGTATTTTATGAACAGAATTGTCTTGCTGTTTTGGGCGTGATCTTAATGTCGTTAGAATCAAAAAACTTAGCACAATACCAATCAAAACAGCCACTTGAAGAATCGGTTTATATCCAAATGTTTCAACGACTTTAGCAAGGTATTTTTGTGATAAAGCACCACTCGACATACCGATAGCTGTCGTTAAACCCGCTACTGCGGCAAAGCGGGAAGGAGGCAACCATATTGAGGCCAATTTCAATACACCGATATAGGCAAAAGCCGTTCCTAAACCAATCAGGAAGCGCCCCGCACAAGCAAAACCAAAACTATCCGCTGAAGCAAAAATACCTAAGCCTAAAACGGCAACCAAGCACGCAAAAAATAAAACAAAACGAGCACCGAATTTATCGTAAATCATCCCGGCAGGAATCTGCATGGGAGTGTATGCAAAATAATAAAA